>NZ_JBGNYC010000004.1:0-167723 GCF_051844275.1 Cellulosimicrobium sp. CpK407 | reverse complement strand
CCCCCCCCCTCTCCCCCCCCCCCCCCCCCCCCACCGCGCACCCGGCTCCGGGCGCGCGACGACCGGCGTCGTGCCGCACCATCGGGTGGGACGACGGCGGAGCAGGACCACCCCCCACCCCACCGGGCCAGGACGAAGGACAGGTGTCGACAGTGACGGCAGGCGAGCAGACCACGCCCCGCGAGGGTTCCGAGCACCGGCGGGTGCTCCTCAAGCTGTCGGGCGAGACGTTCGGCGGCGGGCAGATCGGTCTGGCGCCGGACGTCGTCCAGCGCGTGGCCCAGGAGATCGCGGACGCGGTCGCCCAGGGCGTGCAGGTCGCCATCGTCGTCGGCGGCGGGAACTTCTTCCGCGGCGCCGAGCTCTCCCAGCGCGGGCTCGACCGCGCGCGTGCCGACTACATGGGCATGCTCGGCACCGTCATGAACTGCCTCGCGCTCCAGGACTTCCTCGAGCAGGCGGGGGTGAAGACGCGCGTGCAGACCGCCATCACGATGGGCCAGGTCGCCGAGCCGTACATCCCGCTGCGGGCGATCCGCCACCTCGAGAAGGGCCGCGTCGTCATCTTCGGCGCCGGCGCCGGCATGCCCTACTTCTCCACCGACACGGTCTCCGTGCAGCGCGCCCTCGAGACGCACTGCCAGGAGGTCCTCATGGGCAAGAACGGCGTGGACGGCGTCTACACCGCCGACCCGCGCAAGGACCCGTCGGCGACGAAGCTCGACCACCTCACGTACACCGACGCGCTCGTCAACGACCTCGGGGTCATGGACGCGACGGCGCTGAGCCTGTGCCGGGACAACGACGTGCGGATGCGCGTCTTCGGCATGAGCGAGCCGGGGAACGTCACGCGTGCCCTGGTCGGCGAGAATATTGGCACACTGGTCACGACCGACTGACGACGGACACCGCACGACCCCACCGACGAACGACGAAGGAGCACTGGTGATCGACGAGACCCTCCTCGAGGCCGAGGAGAAGATGGACAAGGCCGTCGAGGTGGCCAAGGAGGACTTCGCCGCGATCCGCACGGGCCGTGCGAACGCCGCGATGTTCAACAAGATCACGGTCGACTACTACGGCGCGCCGACGCCGCTGCAGCAGCTCGCGTCGTTCACGGTGACCGAGGCGCGCACGATCCTCGTCTCCCCGTTCGACAAGAGCTCGATCACGGCGGTCGAGAAGTCGCTGCGCGACTCCGACCTCGGCGTGAACCCCTCCAACGACGGCAACGTCATCCGGGTCGTGCTGCCCGCCCTCACGGAGGAGCGCCGCCGTGACTTCGTGAAGCTCGCCAAGGCGAAGGCCGAGGACTCGCGCGTCGCGATCCGCAACGTGCGCCGTCGCGCCAAGGAGGAGCTGGACCGCATCGCGCGCGACGGCGAGGCCGGCGAGGACGAGGTCGGGCGCGCCGAGAAGGAGCTCGAGGCCCTCACCAAGGCGCACGTTGACCAGGTGGACGCGCTCCTCGCGGGCAAGGAGAGCGAGCTGCTCGAGGTCTGAGCACCTCGTCCGGCGAGCTCTTCCACGCACCGATGACCGACACCTCCTCGACGGCCGCCGGCGACAGCACCTCCGCGGCGCGCGCTCCCCAGGCGGGCCGCAACCTCCCCGTGGCGATCGCGGTGGGCCTCGGCCTGCTCGCGCTCGTCGCGGCGAGCCTCGCCTTCCGGCCCGAGTTCTTCGTGCTGCTCGCGACCGTGGCGGTCGGCGCCGCGCTGTGGGAGCTCGCCCAGGCGTTCAAGCGCCGCGAGCTGCACCTCCCGCTCCTCCCGCTCCTCGTGGGCACGGTCGGCATCCTCGTGTCCTCGTACTACTCGGGGCCCGAGGCCCTGCTCGTCTCCTTCATGCTCACGGTCGCGGGCGCGGTCGTGTGGCGGGTCATCGACGGGTCGGGGACGGCGGCGGTGCGCGACGCCGCGGCGGCCACGTTCGCGGCGGCGTACCTGCCGTTCATGGCGGGCTTCGTGATGCTCATGCTGGCCGCTCCCGACGGGCGCGTGCGGGTCCTGATCTTCATCCTGCTCGCCGTCGCGAACGACGTCGGCGGGTACGTCGCCGGCGTCCTGTTCGGGCGCCACCCGCTGGCCCCCTCCGTGAGCCCCAAGAAGTCCTGGGAGGGGCTGGCGGGCTCGTTCGTGCTCGCGACGGCGGTCGGCGTGGTCGGGGCCGTGGTGGGCCTCGGGGCGAGCCCGTTCGTGGGCGTCGCGCTGGGCATCCTCGCCCCGCTCACGGCGACGGTCGGCGACCTCGCCGAGTCGATGATCAAGCGCGACCTAGAATTGAAGGACATGGGGTCGCTCCTGCCCGGTCACGGAGGCATCCTGGACCGGCTCGACTCCATGCTCCTCACCGCCCCGTTCGTGTACGTGCTCCTCGCGCTGGCCGTCTGACAGCCGTCCGACGACCTGCTCGCACCGCGGTGCGAACCGTCCGCACGACCCCCCCACGCTTGGACCTCCTCATGACCGTCCGTTCCGTCCGCCCGTCCGCGGAGTCGAAGCCGCTCCCGCTCGTCATGACCGCGCCCCGGCGCGGCAAGCCGCCGCGCCACTTCGCCGACCTCGCGCCCGAGGAGGTGCGCGACGTCGTCGTCGAGCTCGGGGAGAAGCCGTTCCGCGCCAAGCAGCTCGCGACGCACTACTACGCGCACCTCACGCGCGACCCCGAGGCGATGACGGACCTGCCGAAGGCGACGCGCGACGTGCTCACGGACGCGCTCTTCCCGCCGCTGCTCACCGCGGCGCGCCGGATGGAGGCCGACGGCGGGACGACCGTCAAGACGCTGTGGCATCTCTTCGACGGCGCCAAGGTCGAGTCGGTGCTCATGCGGTACCCGCAGCGCTCCACGCTGTGCGTGTCGAGCCAGGCGGGCTGCGGCATGGCGTGCCCGTTCTGCGCGACGGGGCAGCTCGGCCTCACGCGCAACCTCTCCGTCGCCGAGATCGTCGAGCAGGTGCGCTCCGCCGCCCGGTCGCTCGCGGACGGGGAGATCCCCGGCGGCCCGACCCGGCTCAACAACCTCGTGTTCATGGGCATGGGGGAGCCGCTCGCCAACTACAAGGCCGTCATGGGCACGGTCCGACGCCTCGTGGCGCCGGCCCCGGACGGGCTCGGCATGTCGGCGCGCAACATCACGGTGTCGACGGTCGGCCTCGTCCCGGCGATGCGCAAGCTCGCCGACGAGGGGATCCCGGTGACGCTCGCGCTGTCGCTGCACGCCCCCGACGACGACCTGCGCAGCGAGCTCGTGCCGATCAACACGCGGTGGAGCGTCGACGAGACGCTCGACGCGGCGCGGCACTACTTCGAGGTCACCGGACGGCGCGTGAGCATCGAGTACGCGCTCATCAAGGACATGAACGACCACGCGTGGCGTGCCGACCTGCTCGGCGAGAAGCTCAACGCCCGGGGTCGCGGCTGGGTGCACGTCAACCCGATCCCGCTCAACCCGACGCCCGGCTCGATCTGGACGGCCAGCGACCCTGCCGTCGAGGCGGAGTTCGTGGCACGATTGCGCGGTCACGGGATCCCGACGACGATCCGTGACACCCGCGGCAGCGACATCGACGGTGCCTGCGGGCAGCTCGCGGCAGAGGAGGACGAGTGAGTTCGCTGTTCACCACGGTCGGCAAGACCCGGAACGGGTACGACCCCGAGGAGGTCGACGACTTCTTCGAGCACGCCCGCGACGTGTACGAGGGCCGGGTGCAGGAGCGGCTGACCAGCACCGAGATCCAGGCCTCGGTCTTCGACCTGGTCCGTGGGGGGTACGACACGCACGAGGTCGACGCGGCGCTGGACCGCCTCGAGGGTGCGTTCATCGCGCGCCAGCGCGCCGAGTACGTCGCCGCCCACGGCCAGCAGGCCTGGATGAACGCGCTCGCCGAGCGCGCCCGGTCGCTCTACGGCCGCCTGGGCCGCCCGGACGGTGAGAAGTTCGCGCTCGCGGAGCGCGGCAAGCCTGCGTACGACATCGACGACGTGGACGACCTGTGCGACCGGCTCGTCGCCTACTTCGACCGTCAGGTGCCGATCACCGCGGCGGAGATCCGCTCCGCGACGTTCGGCCGTGCGCGGGGTCGCGACGGGTACGCGGAGGGTCCGGTCGACGCGTTCTTCGCCCGCGCCATCGAGGTCCTGCTCGGCGTCGAGTGACGACGCATCAGGACCCGACGCGCGTGAGCCTCGATCCGCGGACGTCCGCGAACCCGCTGGTGCGCCGCGCCGCCTCGTGGCTGAAGGCGGCCAACGACCGGCACCCGTGGAACCACAACGAGCACTTCCACGGCTGGGTCGTGCGCCGGGTGCCGCGCGGCGCCCGGGTCGTGCTCGACGTGGGCTGCGGGGCCGGCGTGCTGCTCGGCCGGCTGCGCGGCCGGGCTCCCGAGGTCCACGGGATCGACGCCGACGCGGGCATGGTCGCCCAGGCTCTGGCGCGCCTCGCCGCCGACCCCGCCGTGACCGTCCGGCAGCTCGGGTTCGACGACGTCCGCTCGCCCGACGACGTCCGCTCACCCGGCGAGCCCGGTCCTCGGGAACGCCCCACCGGCCCGGACGCCCGGGTGGGCGGGGGCTACGACGCGGTGACGATGGTCGCGGTGCTGCACCATCTCGACCTCGACGACGGACTCGCGCACGCCCGCAGCCTCCTCGCCCCGGGCGGGCGGCTGCTCGTCGTCGGCCTCGCGCGCGTGGTGTCGGCGCGCGACCTCGCGGTCGACGTCCCGTCGGCGCTCCTCAACCCCCTCGTGGGCCTCGTCAAGCACCCGCGCCGAGCCCGGCCCGGGGATCCCGGGACGGACGCCCCGGGCATGCCGGTCCGGGACTCGCGGCACACCGTCGACGAGATCGCGCGCACGGCCCGGGCGCACCTGCCCGGGGTGCGCGTGCGCCGTCGGCTCTTCTTCCGGTACACGCTCGAGTGGACGGCCCCGCGCTGACGCGTCGGGACACGCCGTGCGCACGCACCGCCCGCGGCCTGGGAGGATGGGAACCATGCCCGACGGACCCGCCCCCGCCCTCCGCACCGTGACGATCCTCGGCTCGACCGGGTCGATCGGCACGCAGGCGATCGACGTCGTCCAGGCCCACCCCGACCGGTTCCGCGTCGACGCGCTCTCGGCGGGCGGCGGAGACGTGGAGCTGCTCGCGCGCCAGGCCGCGACGCTGGGCGTGCGCGCGGTCGGCGTCGCCGACGCGTCGCGCGCCACGGCGCTGGGCGAGGCGCTGGCGCGCGCCTTCGCCGGACGTGCGGACGTCCCCGAGGTGCTCGCCGGGCCCGACGCCGCCGCTGCGCTCGCCGCCCGGGGGAGCGACGTCGTCCTCAACGGCGTCACGGGTTCCGTCGGGCTCGGCCCGACGCTCGCCGCGCTGCGCGCCGGGTCCACGCTGGCCCTCGCGAACAAGGAGTCGCTCGTCGCCGGGGGTGCCCTGGTGCGCGCGGCGCAGCAGCACGCCGACCAGATCGTGCCCGTCGACTCCGAGCACTCGGCCATCGCGCAGTGCCTGCGGTCCGGGACGCGGGCCGAGGTGCGCCGCCTGATCCTGACCGCCTCCGGCGGGCCCTTCCGCGGGTGGGACGCGGACGCGGTCAAGGCGGCGACGGTCGAGCAGGCGCTCGCGCACCCCACGTGGGCCATGGGTCCGGTCGTCACCGTGAACTCCGCGAGCCTCATGAACAAGGGCCTCGAGCTCATCGAGGCGCACCTGCTGTTCGACGTCCCCGCCGACGACATCACGGTCGTCGTCCACCCGCAGTCCGTGGTGCACTCGATGGTCGAGTTCGTCGACGGCTCGACGATCGCGCAGGCGTCGCCCCCCGACATGCGCCTGCCCATCGCGCTCGGGCTGTCGTGGCCCGAGCGGCTCGACCCCGTGACCCCGCCGTGCGACTGGACGGCCGCGACGTCGTGGACGTTCGAGCCCCTCGACGACGCCGCGTTCCCCGCGGTGAGCCTCGCGCGCGCCGCCGTCGCGGCGAGCGCGACCCACCCGGCGGTCTACAACGCCGCCAACGAGGAGGCCGTCGCGGCCTTCCTCAGCGGACGCGCAGGTTTCGGTGACATCGTGACGACCGTCGAGCGTGTGCTCGCGGCGCACGACGGAACCTCCGCGGACGCCGTGACGTTGGACGACGTGGCGGAGGCCGAGGCCTGGGCGCGCGCCCGCGCGCGCGAGATCCTGGACCGCCGGTGACGAGCAACCGTCCGGTCGCGTCGAGCGCCCGGGCCGAGAAGGAGCAGAGGGACAGATGGCGACGCTGATCGGCATCCTCGTGATCGTGGTCGGGATCGTCGTCTCGATCGCGCTGCACGAGGTCGGGCACATGGTGCCCGCGAAGAGGTTCGGCGTCCGCGTGAGCCAGTACATGGTCGGGTTCGGCCCGACCCTGTGGTCGCGCACCCGGGGCGAGACCGAGTACGGGTTCAAGGCGATCCCGCTCGGCGGCTACGTCCGCCTCGTCGGCATGTACCCGCCCGCGCCCGCCGGTGCGCGCCCGCGGGGGAACGGCTTCTTCTCGCAGGTCGTCGCCGACGCCCGCGACGCGAGCACCGAGGAGATCCGGCCCGGCGAGGAGCACCGGGCCTTCTACAACCTCTCCGCGCCCAAGAAGGTCGTCGTCATGCTCGGCGGTCCCTTCATGAACCTCCTCATCGCGTTCGTGCTCATGGCGATCGTGTGCGTCGGCATCGGCCTGCCCGCCGTCACGACGACGGTCGGGTCCGTGTCCGCGTGCGTCCCGTCGGTCGTCGCGACCGAGCAGGAGGAGTGCGCGGCCACGGCCGACCCGTCGCCGGCGGCCGCCGCCGGACTGGAGCCGGGCGACACCGTGGTGTCGTTCGACGGCACGGAGGTCACCTCCTGGGACCAGCTCTCGGGGATGATCCGCGGCTCCGCCGGCCAGGCGACGCCCGTCGTCGTCGAGCGCGACGGCGAGCAGGTCGACCTCACCATCACGCCCGTCGACGTGGAGCGCCAGGTCGTCGCCGAGGACGGGACGCCCGTCGTGGACGAGTCCGGCGACCCGGTGACCGAGCCCGCCGGCTTCGTCGGCTTCACCCCGACGGTGGAGCGGCAGCCCACGGGGATCGGCGTCGCGGCCGAGGCCACGTGGCAGCAGGTGAGCGGCACGGCGGGGATCATCGTCACCCTGCCCGTGAAGGTCTACGAGGCCGCCCAGGCCGCGTTCACCGACGCGCCCCGCGGCCAGGACTCCGTGATGAGCGTCGTCGGCGTCGGCCGTGTCGCGGTGGACGTGGCAGGTGCCGAGAGCCCGGTCCTCGACCGCGTCGTCACGATGCTCATGCTGCTCGCCGCGCTCAACGTGGCCCTGTTCGTCTTCAACCTCATCCCGCTGCTGCCGCTCGACGGCGGGCACGTCGTCAACGCCCTCTACGAGGGGGCCAAGCGCACGGTCGCCCGGGTCCGCGGCCTCCCGCGCCCCGGCCCCGCGGACCTCGCCCGCATGATGCCCGTCGCGTACGTCATGTTCGTCGTCCTCGTCGGCGTCGGCGCCCTCCTCATCCTCGCCGACATCATCGACCCCGTCCGCCTGACCTGAGCGCACGGACGGGCCCGGGACCACGCCTCTGCGGGTCCCGGGCCCGTCCTCTTGCGCGACGTCTTGCTGACCGCTACGCCGGAGCCGCGCTACGCCTGGAACACCGGCGCGAGGCGCTCCCACGCGTCGGTGCGGACGTACACGGGGATGACGTCGCGCGGCACCGGACGGGTGACGACCTGGCCCGGGCCGCGTCGCTCACCCGTGGCGGGTCGCCCCGTCCACGCGTCCACCCAGTCGCCGGCCGGGAGGTACGTGCTCCACGACGTGGCTCCCTCCTGCGTCACCGGGTGCACGAGGAGGTCGTCCCCGAGCTGGAACTCGTCCGCGTGCGCCCACACGTTCTCGTCGTGCGCGTGGTCGACGAACAGGCCGCGCATGAGCGGCGCGCCCGTGGCGATCGAGCGGCGCGCCTGCTCGGCGACGTAGGGCACGAGCCGCTCGCGGAGCTGGGCGTAGGCGCGGAACACGTCGACGACCTCCGGGTCGTCGTTCGTCTCCGCGACGTACCACGGTGTGCGGTCGCGCAGCGGCCGCCGGTGGTGGTTGAACTCGGAGTGGTACTGCATGACGGGGGTGAACGTCGCGGCCGCGACGCCGCGCAGGTACAGCTCGGAGCCCGGCACGGGGCCGGAGAACCCGGCGAGGTCCCAGCCCCAGTAGACGATGCCGCACGCCGAGGCGGTGATGCCCGCGGTCATGGACCAGCGGAACGCCTCCCACGTGGAGTTCTCGTCGCCCGCCCAGTGCAGGCCGTGCGCCTGCGAGCCGGTGAACCCGGCGCGGGAGAACGTCACGGGTGCCTTGCCGTTCTTGCGCAGCAGGTCGCCGAACGCGCGCGCGTAGTGGACGGGGTACAGGTTGTTGCCCTCGTCGCCGCGGCGCCCGTCGCCGTATCGGAGCTCGTCGCCCCAGGCGTGCTCGCCGCCATCGGTCTTGAAGCCGTCGACGTCGAGCTCGCCGACGAGGTACTGCCGCCGCGCGGTCCACCACTCGCGGCCCTCGGGAGTCGACAGGTCGGCCATGAGGGACTGCGGGAACCACCACCCGCGGTTGTGGTACGCGCTGCCGTCGGCCTCGCGGACGGCGTGCCCGGCCGCGACCATGGCACGGCCGTCGGCGAGGACCTGCGCGTCGTGCGGCACGTCGGGGCCGAGGTCGTGCTCGGTCTTGAGGAGCGGGATCTGCCACAGGACGACCTTGACGCCGCGAGCGTGAAGCTCGTCGATCATGCCCTGAGGGTCGGGCCACGCGCCGTCGGCCGGGTAGGTGAAGTCGTCCGCGGAGTGTGGTGCGCCGTCGGCATGGACCGCGTACCGGGCGTCGCGGAAGATCGTGATGCCCTCCTCGTCGCTCCACGCTTCGATGACGACCACGCCCACGGGGATGTCGAGATCACGGTGCGCGTCCATCTGGCTCATGACGAGCTGCTGGGTGTTCCACTCGTTGCCGGAGGCCCACAGACGCAGGACCCACTCAGGGAGCTCCTCGGCGCGACCGACCTCGTCGCCGAACGCCTTGAGGACCGCGGTCGGGTCGCCCTCGTAGACGCCGACGTCGAGCGCCGCGTCGTCCCCGAGCGCGGCCTCGATCACGAGACGATCGGGCGCCGTGGCGGCGACGTCGTACCAGGTGCGGCGCGAGGTGCGGACGTGGAAGCCCCAGCCCTCACCGCCGACGACGTGCGCGAACGGCATGGGCAGGTAGGTGCGGCCCGTCGCGCCCTGCGACTTGTACTGCTCGAACACGACGGCGTCGAGGCGCTTGCCGCGCTGGTCGACCGCGTCGAAGCGCTCGCCGAAGCCGACGACGTGCTCGGAGTCGGCGAGGCGGAACGCGAGGCGCACGCGGTGCGCGCGGTCCTGGTCGACCCACCACTCGACCGAGCCGGGGACGACGAGGGGGTGCTCGTCGGCGGGGACCCCGCCCACGGTCACGCCGCGGGAACCGGCGGGGGCGGTCGAGGTCCACGCGCCCGCGCTGACCTCGAACCACTCGGTGCTCACGCCGTCGGCCGTGAAGCGGTAGCGGTAGCGGCGCCCGGCGTCGAGGACGGGGCTGGTGGCGTGCCAGGCGCCGTCGGCGGCGAGCTGGCCCGCCTGCGCCGCGGCGAGGTGGCCGTCGCCGCCCGCGAGGGCCGCCGCGTCGGCCGGCGAGACAGAGCCGGGCGCGACGCCGAGACTCGTGACCTGCTCGCCGTCGTCCCACTCGCACGTGACGGCGACGTCGGCGGGGGCGTTCTCGACGACGACGCCCAGGCTGACGGCACTGCCGGCGTGCGGGCGTACGGGCACGCGCTGGTCGGCCGACGCGGCGTAGGGGTGGCCGATGCCGGCCGGGCGGTGGATCAGGGTCGTCATGGGTGCTGCTCCGTCGTCGTGTCGGTCAAGAGGCCGAGCTCGTCGGCCAGGATCAGGTACATGCCGTGGGACCAGAGCAGGGGCAGGGCCACGGGCCCCCACTTCTCGATCCACTCGTCGCGCGAGTCGGCGTGCAGGAGGTGGTCGGGGACCTGCTCGGGCATCTGCCCGTCGGGTTCGGCCTGGGAGGCGATCCACCGCAGGTGGCGCCACGCCTCGTCGGTCCGACCGGCGCGCGCGTGGTTCCAGCCGAGCAGGGCCGACAGCAGGAGCCACTGGCCGCCCCCGTAGAACACGTCGGCGCGGAAGCGGTGCACGCCGCCGTCCACGTCGAGGTCGCGCGCGACGGCGTCGAGCGTGGCCTCCGCGACGGGTGATCCGGGCTCGACGAGGCCGAACGGGACGACGCACGCGGCGAGCGACGCGTCGACCGCGCCCGAACCGAACCACTTCGCGAGGTGCGGAGCGTCGGGGTCGCTCGCGCGGCCCGACGTCATGCCCTCGGCGTGCACGAGCGCGACGATCTCCTCGGCGATCCGGAGGGCGCGCATCGAGCGCGCGTCGTCGAGGAGGGGGGAGCCGTCGGCCGACCGGGCGCCCGCGACGGCCATGAGGCCCGCGCGGACCGGGGCCAGGGTCGAGGGGTGGCGCTCCTCGACGTGCTCCTCCCACCAGTCGTAGCAGGGGAGGCGCCACGTCGCGAAGAGGTAGTCGACCGCGATCCGTACGGCGTCGCGGTAGGCGTCGAGAGGGCGGCCGTGACGCTCCGCGTGCGTCACGAGCTGCCACAGCCACATGCCGTACCCGTCGGTCTGGAAGTCCCACCAGGGGTCCTGACCGTCGGATCCGTCGAGCCGGAACCGCGTGGGCAGCATGTCCGTCAGCGGCAGCTCCTCCCCGGCCTCGGCCCGAGCGAGCAGTGCCGCGACGTGCTCGCCGCGGGACGTCAGGACGCCCACGGCCCACCGGTGGAAGCGGTCGACGGACTCGACGTCGCCGTAGCGGGACATCCCCTCGGCGACGAACGACCCGTCACGGAACCACGCATAGCCCTGGTAGGCGCTGAACGTCGGCGAGGCGGGGTAGGCGCCGCCGACGTCCTGGTGCTGTGAGATCACCTCCGCGCTGACGTGCGCCAGGTCGCGCAGGTGGTCGAGGTCGTCGGTCGTCGCGGGAAGGGCGATGCTCATGGATGTCGTCCTGGGTGGTGAGGGTGGGTGGATCCGGGGGTGGCGGGTCGTGGTGCAGGGGGCACCACGACCCGCCGGCTGGGTGAGGTCAGCCGAGCAGTGCGTCGACGCGCGAGGCGGCGTCGGCTACGGCCTGCTCGACCGTCTTGCGGCCCGCGGCCGCGTTCGACAGCTCCTCGTTGATCGCGTCCTGCATCTCCTGCTGCGAGGCGGTCACGGGCGGGAGCGCGACGGAGTCGAGCGAGTCGATCACGGCCTGACGGTTCGCGGGCGGCGTCTGCTCCAGGTACGGGGCGAGGTCCTCCTCGTCGGCGACGGGCGGCAGCTCCCACGAGCTCGCGAGACGGGTGTCGATCGCGGTCGGCGACGACGTGAGGAACTCGGCGAAGTCCTGCGCGGCCTCCTTCTGCTTCGAGGCGGCAGTCACGGCGACACCGTTGGTGAACAGGGCCGAAGCCTTGTCGACGTCACCGGGCTCGACGACGATGTCCCACTCGAGTCCCTCGACCTGGGACAGGGCGTCGAACATCCAGATGCCCGAGTGCCACATGCCGAGCTTGCCCGCAGAGAACAGGTCCTTGTCGTAGTCGGGGGTGCTGGACCCGTCGGCCTCGGTCGGCATGACCGTACCGGGCTTGGTCACGAGCCAGGTCGCGGCCTTGATGCCCTCGGGGCTGTCGAACGCCGTGGCCGTGCCGTCCTCGGTGAAGAACTGGCCGCCTGCCTGGTCCAGCACCTTGTAGAACTCGTGGAACGTGACGGGTTGGAAGTCGCCGTACACGCCTGCCGCGACGTCGGTGAGCGCGGTGGCCGCGGCCTGCTCGTCCTCCCAGGTCCAGTCGGCGGTGGGGTAGTCGAGGCCCGCGGCGTCGAAGAGCGACGTGTTGTAGTACATGACGACGTTCGAGTACGACGACGGAAGGCCGTACTGCGTGCCGTCGAGCGCGAAGGACTCCAGGAGGGTGTCCTTGTACGCCGAGGCGTCGACGTCCTCGAGCGGTGCGAGGGCGCCCGACTCGGCGTAGGACACGAAGTTCTCGTAGTTGAGGTCCACGACGTCCGCGACGGTCTGGCCCGCGAACGCGGTCTGCAGCTTGGTGAAGTAGTCCGCGAAGGGGATCGTCTCGACCTGGACGTCGACCTCGGGGTTGTCCTTCTCGTATGCCGCGACGATGGTGTCGAGGTCCTGCTCGTGCCCGTCGTTGGACGTGAAGTTCATGTAGCGCACGACGGTCTTTCCGTCCTCGCCCGCGGTCGTCGTGGCGGAACCCTGGGCGCAGGCCGTGAGGGCCGTGACGCAGATGAGGGCGAGGGGGACGAGCGCAGCGGTGCGCTGGGTGAAGCGTGAGGCCATGAGACCTCTCCTTTCGGTGCGGGTGCGTGCTGTGGGTCGGGGTCTACTTGAGCCCGGTGTGGGACATCCCGGCGATGATGTGGCGCTGGGCGAACATGTAGACGACCGCGATGGGCAGGATCGAGACGACCGAGCCGGCCATGACGACGTCCCACTGGGTCGTGAACTGGCCCTGGAGCGTGGACAGGCCCAGGGGGAGGGTCATCAGCTCGGGCGAGCGGATGACGACCAGCGGCCACAGGAAGCTGTTCCAGGAGCCCATGAACGCGAACACCGCGAGGGTCGCGAGCGCGGGCTTCACGAGCGGCAGGACGATCTGCCCGAAGATCCGCAGGTGCCCGGCGCCGTCGAGCGTCGCGGCCTCGTCGAGCTCGCGCGGCACGCCGTCGACGGCCTGGCGGAGCAGGAAGATGCCGAACGCGGACGCGATCGTGGGCGCGAGGAGCGCGAAGTAGGTGTCGTTGAGGTTGAGCCGGGTCATCTGGATGAACAGCGGCACCACGAGGACCTGGAGCGGGATCATGAGCGTCGCGAGGTACGCCGCGAACAGGATGGGCTTGCCCTTGAAGTGCAGGCGGCTGAACCCGTAGGCCGCCATGGAGCCGGTGATCATCTGGAGCAGGGTCGCGACGACCGCGACCCCGAACGAGTTCGCGATGATCCGCCAGATCGGCATGGACGCCATGAGGGTTCGGTACGCGTCGAGCGTCGGGTCCTCGACGATCAGCGACGGGCCACCCGACAGGGAGCCGCTGGGCGTGATCGACGTGATGACGGTCCACAGGAACGGAAACAGCATGAGGACCGCGCCGACGACGACGGACAGGTAGAGGCCGACCCGGCCGAGGACCTGGCGCGCGTTGCGCCGGGGCTGACGTGGCCTCGCGCGAGCCGGTGAGGCGGGACTCGTGACGGCGGTCGGGACGAGGGTCTCAGGCATGGTTCACCCACCTGCGCTGACCGCGCATCTGGAGCGCGGTGACGATGAGGATCAGGACGAAGAGGATCCAGGACAGGGCGGACGCGTCACCCGCCCGGCCGTATCGGAACGTCAGGTCGTAGATCTGGCCGACGACGACCTGGCTGGCACCGGACGGCCCGCCGCCGGTCATCACGTACACCTGGTCGAAGACCTGGAAGCCGTTGATGAGCGAGATGACGACCACGAAGAAGGTCGACGGGGACAACAGCGGGAGGGTGATGTGCCAGAAGCGCTTCCAACCGCCCGCGCCGTCGACCCGGGCGGCCTCCAGGACCTCCCCGGGGATCGACTGCAGCCCTGCGAGCAGGATGACCATGACGAAACCGAGGTCCTTCCACGCCGAGGCGAGGATGACCGACGGCATGGCCCACTGCGGGTCCGTCCACCAGCCGGGGGGCGTCAGCTCGGTGCCGAGGATCCCGTTGATCCCGGTGAGGACGGGCTCGATGAGCTGGTTCACGAGCCCGTTCGAGGGGTTCAGCAGCCACTGCCACACGAGGGCGACGACGACCCAGCTCGTGATGACGGGAAGGAAGTACGCCGCGCGGAAGATCGTGCGGCCCTTGAACGCCCGGTTGAGGAGCATGGCCAGACCGAGACCGCCGACGTACACGAGCGGCAGGTAGCCCACGATGTAGAACAGCGTGTTCCCGAGGACCCGCCAGGTGTCGCCCGACGTGAGCAGGTCGGCGTAGTTGTCGAGCCCGACCCACTCCATGGGGGAGACGAGGTTCCAGTCGTGCAGGCTGACCCACAGCGAGCTGACCATGGGTGCGAGGGTGAAGAGCGCGAGCGGGACGGCGCTCGGGAGCAGGAAGAACGCGACCCACCCGCGGTTGCGCCACCGCGATCCCGCGGAGGTGCGACGGCGGCGACGGGGTGCGGTGCCGCCCTCGGCTGCGGGTCGTGGCGGTGCGGTGGCCGGGACGGTCATCACGCCCTCCTCGCGGCGGTCGGGGTCGGCTCGGCACCGACGTCGGAGTGCAGGCGGGCCACGACGAGACGGCCCTGCTCGCCCGAGGCGCCCGCGGCGTCGAAGGGCGTCGCGAGGACGAGGGCTGCGGCACCGAGCGCCCACTTGTCGTCTGCCCACGGCTCGACGACGAACGGCATGGCGCGACGCGAGGGCAGCAGGTGCGCGCGGAAGGCCGCGTCGAACCCGCTCCGCCAGTGCGCCCAGGCGCCGATGCCTTCGCCGAGGAGGATCACGAGCTCGGGGTCGAGGAGGTGCACGACACCGGCGAGGGTGCGCCCGAGCATGCGACCGGCGTCGCGGTAGAGGTCGCGGGCCGCTGGGTCGCCCGCCTCGGCCCGGACCGCCAGGTCCGCGACGGTCTCGCCGGGGCGCAGGATCCCGGCGGTGACGGCCCGAGCGCGCAACGCGTCGTCTCCGATGAAGGACTCGAGGCAGCCGACGTTGCCGCACGTGCAGGGCGGCCCGTCGTCGTGGACCGGGAAGTGGCCGATCTCGCCCGCCCCACCGGCCGCGCCGCGCCGGATCGTGCCGTCGACGACGAGACCCGAGCCGATGCCGCGCCCGATCGTCAGGACGAGGAAGGAGCTGTGGTCGCGACCGACGCCGTAGAGCTGCTCGGCCACCGCGAGGGTGTTGACGTCGTTCTCGACGAGGACGGGCAGGTCGAGCGCGCGGCGCAGGGACGCGCCCACCGGCACGCCGTTCCAGCCGAGCGTGGGCGCGACCACGACGCCCGAGGCCTGGGAGTCGACCGAGCCGGGAAGACCGACGCCCGCGCCGAGGACGGGACCTTCCTGCGCGTCGACGGTCTCGCGCAGGAGGCGGCCGAGCGTGTCGAGGGCGTCGGGACTCGCCGGGTCGAAGGGGTGGGAGGACTGGTCGAAGGTGCTGCCGTCGAAGCCGACCGAGACGATCGCGACGTGGTCCGCGGTGACCTTCGCGCCGATCGCCCGTGGCGCCGGCCCGTCGGCGAGGCCGAGAAGGCGCCCGGGCCGTCCGCCCGTGCTGGGCACGGTCTCCAGCTCGACGAGGAGGCCCCGGTCGACGAGGTCCTTGGTCACCTGTGTGACGGTCGCGGGGCTGACGCCCAGCTCCCGAGCGATCGCCGCCCGGCTGCGGGGGCCGCGTGAGCCGACCAGCGCCAGCGTGGCGGCTCCGCTCAGGTCTCCCCGGTTCGGGGTCTGGCGCATCCGGAACTCCTTTGTTTCGCAATAACTTTAGAGGCAAACTAAGTCGCTGCGGCAGATGTGTCAAGGCATGCGCAGGGGTCGGGCGCCGAGCGTCCGTCGCCGTGGAGGATCCGCGACGAAGTCCGGGACGCGGAGGAGAGGTGCGTGGTCGCTCGTGGGCGGGCGCGCCCTCGGGTCGGCCGACGGGGGATACTAGGGGCGTGAGCGTACCCATCAGTCTCGGAATGCCTGCTGCCCCGCCGCCGGTCCTCGCCCCGCGACGCAAGAGCCGCAAGATCAAGGTCGGCAAGGTGGACGTCGGCGGCGACGCGCCGATCAGCGTCCAGTCGATGACGACGACGCCGACGACGGACATCAACGCGACGCTCCAGCAGATCGCGGAGCTCACGGCGTCGGGCTGCGACATCGTGCGCGTGGCGGTCCCGAGCGCGGACGACGCGCTCGCGCTGCCGGCGATCGCGAAGAAGTCGCAGATCCCCGTGATCGCGGACATCCACTTCCAGCCCAAGTACGTGTTCGCCGCGATCGACGCGGGCTGCGCCGCGGTGCGCGTGAACCCGGGCAACATCCGCAAGTTCGACGACCAGGTCAAGGAGATCGCGAAGGCGGCCTCGGACGCGGGCGTGTCGCTGCGCATCGGCGTGAACGCCGGGTCTCTCGACCCGCGACTGCTCGCAAAGTACGGCAAGGCGACGCCCGAGGCGCTGGTCGAGTCGGCGGTGTGGGAGGCGTCGCTCTTCGAGGAGCACGGGTTCCACGACTTCAAGATCTCGGTGAAGCACAACGACCCGGTCGTCATGGTGCGGGCGTACGAGCTGCTCGCGGAGGCGGGGGACTGGCCGCTGCACCTCGGCGTGACCGAGGCCGGACCGGCGTTCCAGGGCACGATCAAGTCGGCCACGGCGTTCGGCGCGCTGCTGAGCAAGGGCATCGGCGACACGATCCGCGTCTCGCTGTCCGCGCCCCCGGTCGAGGAGGTCAAGGTCGGGAACCAGATCCTCCAGGCGCTCAACCTGCGCCCCCGCAAGCTCGAGATCGTCTCCTGCCCGTCGTGCGGGCGCGCCCAGGTGGACGTCTACACGCTCGCGGAGAAGGTCACGGCCGGGCTCGAGGGCATGGAGGTGCCGCTGCGCGTCGCCGTCATGGGCTGCGTCGTCAACGGCCCGGGCGAGGCGCGCGAGGCGGACCTCGGCGTCGCGTCGGGCAACGGCAAGGGCCAGATCTTCGTCAAGGGCGAGGTCGTCAAGACGGTGCCGGAGGCGCTGATCGTGGAGACGCTCATCGAGGAGGCGCTGCGCATCGCGGAGACCATGACGCCGGAGAACGACGCGCAGGCCGGTCCGCCGGTCGTCACGGTCGGCTGACGGTCCGGTGGCCCGCTGGCGTCCGACCGTCCCGGCCCTGAGGCCGCGGTCGCGCGGGGAGGCTGGTGCCGGCGAGCACGCCCGGGCGCGCGTCCTCGTCGACGCGGACGTCCCGGAGGCGCTGGCGGTCTGTGCGGGCGACCCGGTCGCGTCGACGCTCGCGGCGGCGCGGCTCGCGGTCGCCCAGCACGCGGGTCTGCACGCGGCGGGCGGGCAGGCCTGGGGGTTCCCGGCCGTCGGGCCGCTCGAGGCGGTGTGCTGGGCTGGTGCCAACCTCGTGCCGGTCGTCCCGGCGTCGCTCGACCCCGACCGGGCCCGCGCGGCGGTCGCGGCGTTCGCCGTGCTCGCGCGGCACGCCGGACGACGGTCGTCGTCGGTGGTGGGGGAGCGTGACGCCGTCCTCGCGCTGTGGGAGCAGCTCGCGCCCCACTGGCCGTCGCCGCGCGAGATCCGGGCGAACCAGCCGTCGCTCGCGATCGACCGCGACCCCGACGTCGAGCCCGACCCGGGCGTGCGTCGCTCCGTCGCGGCCGAGGTGCCCGTGGTCCTGCCCGCGTGCGTGCGCATGTTCACCGAGGAGGTCGGCTACTCGCCCGTCGAGGGCGGCGGGCGCGCCTACGAGGAGCGGGTGCGGTCGCTCGTGCTCGCGGGCCGGTCGTTCGTCCGGATCGCGGGGGGCGACGGCGCGCCGCACGTCGTCTTCAAGGCGGAGCTCGGCGCGGTGACGCCGCTCGTCGCGCAGGTCCAGGGCGTGTGGGTCGACCCGCGGTACCGCGGCCAGGGCCTGGCCGCGCCGGGGATGGCCGCCGTCGTGCACCTCGCCCGCCGGGGGACCCCGGCCGAGGCCGCCCGCCGCGTCGCGCCGCCGGTGGTGTCGCTGTACGTCAACGACTACAACGCGCGCGCGCTCGCGACGTACCGGCGCGTCGGGTTCGAGCAGGTCGGCACGTACGCCACGGTCCTCTTCTGACGGTCCGCGACCCGCGCGCTACTTGAGCAGCCGCGACATCCGGCGGTCGGCGAGGACCTGGCCCCCCGTCTGGCACGTCGCGCAGTACTGCAGGCTGCGGTCGGCGAAGCTCACCTCGCGCACGACGTCCCCGCACACGGGGCACGGCAGCCCGGTGCGTCCGTGCACGCGCATGCCCGCGCGCTTGGCGTCCTTGAGCTCCGCGGCGGGCTTGCCCGACGACGCCGCCACGGCCTCCGCGAGCACCTCGCCGACGGCGGCGTGCACCCGGGCGACCTCGTCCGGCGTGAACGAGCGCGTGAGCTTGAACGGGCTCGTGCGGGCCGCGTGGAGGATGTCGTCGGAGTAGGCGTTGCCGATCCCCGCGATCGACGACTGGTCGCGCAGGAGCCCCTTGACCTGCTGGTTGCGCGCGGCCATGAGCGCCCCGAGCGCCTCGGGGGTGAAGCCCGGGTCGAGCGGCTCGATCCCGAGCGTCTCGATCGCCCGGACCTCCTCGGGGTGCCGGACGACGTGCACCGCGAGCCGCTTGCGCGTCCCCGCCTCGGTGAGGTCGAACCCTGAGCCGTCGTCGAACCGCACGCGCAGCGCGAGCACCGCGGCCTTCCCGCCCCCGCTGCCGCCGAGCCGGGGCCGCACGGGCGTCGTCGGTGCCTTCTCCGACCACCGCAGCCACCCGGCGCGGGCGAGGTGGAAGACGAGGTGGACCTCGTCGTCGGGCCCCGGCGCGGGCGGGCCGTCCACGGGCTGCGCGAGGACGAGGTCGAGCCACTTGCCGTGGCGGCGGGCACCGGTCACGACGCGCCCGACGAGCGCCCCGACGGGCGGGTCGAACGTCTTGAGCGCGGCGATCTGGGCGACGTCGGCGGCGACGACGGTGCGTCCGGTCGCGCGGTCGTCGAGGAACCGGACGAGGGCCTCGACCTCGGGCAGCTCGGGCATGGGGACATCCTCCCTGCCGGTAGGGTGGGGCGCATGTCTTCCGTCACGTCCGGCGCGCCCGCCGCGGCCTCCACCCGCGTCCGGGGCGCCGACCTCCTGCGCCTGTCCACCCTGTTCGTCCGGACGCTGCGCGAGGACCCGGCCGACGCCGAGGTCGCGAGCCACAAGCTCCTCGTGCGAGCGGGCTACATCCGCCGCGCCGCGCCTGGCATCTACACCTGGCTCCCGCTCGGCCTGCGCGTGCTGCGCAAGGTCGAGGACGTGGTCCGCGAGGAGATGGCCGCGGCGGGCGCGCAGGAGGTGCACTTCCCGGCGCTGCTGCCCAAGGAGCCGTACGAGGCGACGGGCCGCTGGACGGAGTACGGGCCCAACATCTTCCGGCTCAAGGACCGCAAGGAGGGCGACTACCTCCTCGCGCCGACGCACGAGGAGATGTTCACGCTCCTCGTCAAGGACCTGTACTCGTCGTACAAGGACCTGCCGCTGACGATCTACCAGATCCAGACCAAGTACCGCGACGAGGCGCGTCCTCGCGCCGGCCTCATCCGCGGCCGCGAGTTCGTCATGAAGGACGCCTACTCGTTCGACACCACGGACGAGGGTCTGGAGCGCTCCTACGAGGCGCAGCGCGCGGCGTACCGGCGCATCTTCGACCGGCTCGGGCTCGAGTACGTGATCGTGGCCGCGACGTCGGGCGCCATGGGCGGCTCGCGCTCCGAGGAGTTCCTCACCCCGACGCCGATCGGCGAGGACACGTTCGTGCGCTCGCCCGGCGGGTACGCGGCCAACGTCGAGGCGGTCGTGACGCCCGTACCGGAGGACGTCGACTACGCCGACGCGCCCGCGGCGCACGTCGAGGACACGCCCGACACCCCGACGATCGACTCGCTCGTCGCCCTCGCCAACGCCCGCTTCCCGCGCCCCGACCGCGCGTGGACGGCGGCGGACACGCTGAAGAACGTCGTGCTCGCCCTCACGCACCCCGACGGCCGCCGCGAGGTCGTCGTCGTCGGGCTGCCCGGCGACCGCGAGGTCGACCTCAAGCGCGTCGGCGCGGCGTTCGAGCCGGCCGAGGTCGAGCCGGCGACGGACGCGGACTTCGTCGCGCACCCCGAGCTCGTCAAGGGCTACATCGGCCCGCAGGTGCTCGGCCCGAACGTCCGGCGCGACGTGCCCGCGGAGGTCGTCGAGGGCGAGGTGCCCGAGCGGCACTCCGTGCGCTACCTGCTCGACCCGCGCGTCGTCGCCGGCACGCGCTGGATCACCGGCGCGAACGAGCCGGGGCGGCACGTGTTCGACCTCGTCGCCGAGCGCGACTTCGCCGCCGACGGCACGGTCGAGGCAGCCGAGGTCCGCGCGGGCGACCTCGCGCCCGACGGCTCGGGCCCGCTCGAGCTGGCCCGCGGCATCGAGATCGGCCACATCTTCGCGCTCGGGCGCAAGTACGCCCAGGCGCTCGGCCTCACCGTGCTCGACGAGAACGGCAAGCAGGTCGTCGTGATCATGGGGTCGTACGGCATCGGCGTGACGCGCGTGCTCGCGGCGCTCGCGGAGGCGAACCACGACGACGCCGGGCTCGCGTGGCCCGCGCACGTCGCGCCCGCGCACGTGCACGTCGTCGCGACGGGCAAGGACGCGAGCGTCTTCGACGAGGCCGAGCGCCTCGCGACCGAGCTCACGGCCCGGGGCGTCGAGGTGGTCTACGACGACCGTCCGAAGGTCTCGCCGGGCGTGAAGTTCAAGGACGCCGAGCTCCTCGGCGTGCCGCTCCTCCTCGTCGTGGGCCGCGGCCTGGCCGACGGCGTCGTCGAGGTCCGCCCCCGCGCGGGCGAGGCCGTGCAGGTCGCCGTCGCGGACGCCGTCGAGCACGTGGCGGCGCAGGTGGCCGAGCTCCTGGGCTGACACGTCGCAGCGTCGGAGGCGCCCCCGGTCCGGTCTCACGGGCCGGGGGCGCCTCCGTCGTCCCCGGAGGAGAGCGGGAGGAGCGGCGGTCCCGCGCGGGTCGCGGGCCGCTCCCGCACCGAGCCGGGTGGCGCCCGTCCGGCGCCGGGGCGCGGCCGGGCTCAGCCGGCGGCCTGCTCCGGGAGCCCGGGGAAGGCGACGGGCGGCTCGCCCCACGCGACCGCGCCCGCCCACGAGTCGACGAGGAGGGCCACCGCCTCGGCCCGGGAGGCGGCCGGGGCGGTCGCGACGAGGCTCGCGTACGACTGCGCGAGGCCCGACTCGACCTGGCGCGCCAGGGAGGCGAGGTCCGCGTCGTCCGGCAGCGCGTAGGCGACGCGCCGGGGGTCCTGCGCGGTGCCGTCCGTCCCGGCTGCGAGGGCCCACGCCTGGCCGCGCGCACGGTGCTCGGCGGCGCGCGCGACCGCTGCCGTGCGGGCGTCGCCCTCGGACTGCGCGGCGCGCACCTCGTACGCGTACCCCGCGGCGTCCTCCGACTCGACGAGCGTCGCGAGGTCCGGCGCGCCGATGCCGGCGGGCGACTCCTCGACGGGTGGGGCCGTCGTCGCGAGCCCGTCGGCCGCGGCGGACCCGGTGAGCGCGGCGAGGCGTCGCGCCGAGACGTGGTCCGACGCCGCGACCGACGCGAGGAGCCGGGCGAGCCCGGCGTCCGTCGACGCGTCGGCCGAGGCGCCCGTGCGCTGCGCGGCCTCCACGAGCGCGACGACGACGTCGTCGGTCGTGGCGACGTCGCCGCCGGTGCCGGGGGCGTCGGGCGAGCCGTCGTCGGTGCCCTCGCCGCCGGCCGGCGTCTCGTCGCCGGCGGCCTCGTCGTCGTCCCCCGGCGGGGGACCCTGTGGGGGGTCGTCGTCACCGGGGAGGTCGAGGTCGCCCAGCCCGGAGTCGTAGACCCCGCCGAGGGCGTCGACGTGCTGCCCGGCGAACGTCGCGACGTCCGCGAGGGCTGCGAGGGTGGCCGGGTCGGTCACGCCCGGCGTGACGTCCGCCACGAGGTCGGCGATCGCGAGGGCGTCGTCCACCGCGCCGGCGCGGAGCACCTCGACGGCGTCGGGCGACGGCTCGGTGGGGGGCGGCGTCTCCAGCCGGAGGCCGCACCCGGCCGTCAGGACGCCGGTCGCGAGCACCGTCACGGCGGCGAGCAGGCGGCCCCCGGGCCGGGGCGTCCGGCCCGGGCGGGAACGGGTCGCCGCGGGTGCCGCGGTCGCGTGGGGAGTCATCGGGGGCGATGATGTCACGTCCGGGGCCCGCGAGTCGTTAGGCTGATCCCCGGTCGAACGTCCCGACGAGCGGATCGTCGGGAGATCCCGAGACAACAACACACCGGTCGTCTTCCGTACCCGGCGTGGGACACGGACAGGAGCTGAGTCATGGCAGGGCAGGCGGGCGGTCAGTCCGGCAAGGCACCCGGGGGCGACGCGACGTCGCACGCGCTCCGCGAGAGCGTGCGCGCGGCGATCGAGCCCGCGGTCCGGGACGCGGGACTCTTCCTCGAGGACGTCACGGTGTCGCGCGCCGGAGCCCGCTCCGTGGTGCGCGTCGTGCTCGACCTCCCGGACGACGTCGAGGGGAACCTCGACCTCGACACCGTGGCGGAGGCGACCCGCCCCATCTCCACGGCGCTGGACGCGGTGGACCCGCTCCGCGGCGCGTACACGCTCGAGGTCTCGACGCCCGGCACCGACCGTCCGCTCACCGAGCCGCGCCACTTCCGGCGCGCCCGCGGTCGCCTCGTACGCCTCGTGCTCGCCGACGGCGGCACGGTCGAGGGGCGCCTGCGGGCCGGGTCCGAGGTCGGCCCGGACCTGCTGCTCGACGTCCCCGGCGCGCGCGGGGTCGTGACGGAGCGCGTCGTGCCGTTGGCCGACGTGGTCCGTGGGCAGGTGCAGGTGGAGCTCAGGCGCGCCCTGGAGGCCGACCTGCCCGAGCTCGACGACGCTGCCGACGATCCGGCGCCCGGCTCGACCGACGACACGACCGCCCACGACGAGGAGGCCTGACGATGGACGTGGACATGAGCGCGCTGCGCCTGCTGGAGCGCGAGAGGGACATCAGCCTCGACGTCCTGGTGGCCGCGATCGAGCAGGCCCTGCTCTCGGCGTACCACCGCACCCCGGACGCGTACTCCCGCGCGCGCGTCGAGCTCGACCGCAAGACGGGGCACGTCACCGTGTGGGCGCGCGAGGAGCTGCCGGCTCCCCAGACCGACGACGAGGACGCCCCGCGCGGCCCGGTCGAGTACGGGCCGGAGTTCGACCACACGCCCGCCGACTTCGGCCGGATCGCGACGTCGACCGCGCGCCAGGTCATCGTCCAGCGCCTGCGCGACGCCGAGGACGACCAGATCCTCGGCACGTTCCGCGGCAAGGAGGGCGAGGTCCTCGCGGGCGTCATCCAGCAGGGCCGCGACCCGCGCGTGGTGCTGGTCGACGTCGGCGGCACCGAGGCGGTCCTCCCGCCGCACGAGCAGGTGCCCACGGAGGAGTACGTGCACGGCGAGCGCCTGCGCGCGTACGTGCTCGAGGTGGCCCGGGGAATGAAGGGCGCGCAGATCACGTTGAGCCGCACGCACCCGAACCTCGTGCGCAAGCTGTTCGAGCTCGAGGTGCCCGAGGTCGCGGACGGGTCGGTGGAGATCACCGCCATCGCCCGCGAGGCCGGGCACCGGACGAAGGTCGCCGTGCGCTCCCGGGTCCCCGGTCTCGGGGCCAAGGGCGCCTGCATCGGCCCCATGGGCTCCCGGGTGCGCGCCGTCATGGCGGAGCTGCACGGCGAGAAGATCGACATCGTCGACCACAGCGACGACCCGGCGCAGTTCGTGGCCAACGCGCTGTCACCGGCTCGTGTGTCGTCCGTCACGGTCGTCGACGAGGTGGCCCGCGCCGCGCGCGTCGTCGTCCCGGACTTCCAGCTCTCCCTGGCGATCGGCAAGGAGGGGCAGAACGCCCGCCTGGCCGCGAAGCTCACGGGGTGGCGCATCGACATCCGCTCGGACGAGGGCGGCGCCCCGGCGGAGCGGTCCGGCGACGACGCTCCCGCAGGTCCTCGCACCGGAGACCGGTAGTCGACGGGGGTGGGACGGTCACGGATGACGGGACGGCGCGGTAGACTGTCCTCGACCGGGCCGCGCGCCCGCACCTCGACCATGCCCCAGGACACCACGACCCGCCCCGTACCCACGGGCTCGGGTCCTGTCCGTACGTGCGTCGGATGCCGGGAGCGCGACCTGCGGTCAGCTCTCCTCCGTCTGGTCCTCGACCGGTCCGGTGCGAGCGCCGACGAGCCCCGGCTCGTGGTGGACGCCGGACGGTCGCTGCCGGGTCGCGGTGCGTGGCTCCACGCGTCGGCCCGGTGCCTCGAGACGGCGGAACGCCGGCGGGCCGTCCCGCGGGCCCTGCGCGTCGCCGGGCCCCTCGACCTCGCCGCGGTCCGCACCGTGATCGAGGCGCGGCCGGGAGAGCACGTCTGAGCCATGCGTCACGGCCCCGTCCCCGGGGCCGCACTGCACGACACGTCGACAAGGAAGCGGGTTAGAAGCCGATGGGCACCCGATGAGTACCCAGCGATGAGCACCCAGCACTAACGACGGTCCTCCCTGTCCGGGACGGGCCGAGACAGGAGAGTTGTGGCAAAGGTCCGCGTCTACGAGCTCGCGAAGGAGCTCGGGGTGGAGAGCAAGACCATCATGACCAAGCTGACGGAGCTCGGTGAGTTCGTCCGCTCGGCATCCTCGACCATCGAGCCACCGGTGGTCCGCAAGCTGCGCGACGCCTTCCCCGCCGGGGGCGGCGCCGCGAGCAAGCCCGCGGCGGCACCCGCCGCGCGCCCGGCCGCGCCGAAGCCGGCCCCGAAGCCCGAGGCGAAGGCCGAGCCGGCCGCGCCGAAGGCGGAGGCTCCCGCGCCCCGGTCGGCGGCCCCGGCCCCGGCCGAGCCCGCGAAGGCACCTCAGGCCCCGGCGCCCGCCGCGCCGGCACCGAAGGCTCCGGCGCCCCAGGCCCCCGCGGCCGAGCGCCCGGCGCCCCAGAAGCCCACCGCCACGCCCAAGCCGGGCGGCGGCACGAACGCGCCCGCCCCCCGTCCGGGTGGCTCGGGCGCGCGCCCCGGTGCCCCGCGCCCGGGCAACAACCCGTTCGCCTCCAGCCAGGGCATGCCCCGGCAGGGTGGCGGCCCGCGTCCGGGCGCCCCGCGCCCGGGCAACAACCCCTTCGCGTCCAGCCAGGGCATGCCCCGGCCCGGCGCGCGTCCCGAGCGCGCCGAGGGTGCCGCGGCGGCGTCGGGCGAGCGTCCGGGCGGCCCCCGCCCGGGTGGCCCCCGTCCCGCTCCGCGTCCCGGTGGCCCGCGCCCGAACCCGGGCATGATGCCCGGCCGCACCTCGATCGGTCGCCCCGGCGAGCGTCCCGCTCCCGGCGGTCGTCCCGGCGGTGGCGGCGGCGGTCGTGGCGGCGGTGGCGGCTTCGGCGGTCGTCCCGGTGGTGGCGGCGCGCCCGGTGGCGGCGGCGGCTTCGCCGGTCGTCCCGGTGGCGGCGGTCGCGGCGGCGCGGGTCGCGGCTCCACGCAGGGCGCCTTCGGGCGCGCCGGCGGCCGTCCCGTGCGCGGGCGCAAGTCGAAGCGCGCGAAGCGCCAGGAGTTCGAGCAGATGCAGGCGCCGTCGCTCGGCGGCGTGCAGGTTCCCCGCGGGAACGGCTCGACCGTCGTGCGACTGCGGCACGGCTCGTCCCTGAACGACTTCGCGGACAAGATCGACGCGAACCCCGCGAGCCTCGTCACGGTCCTCTTCCACCTCGGTGAGATGGCGACCGCGACGCAGTCGCTCGACGAGGACACGTTCGGCACGCTCGCGGCCGAGCTCGGCTACGTCATCGAGATGGTCTCGGCGGAGGAGGAGGACCGCGAGCTGCTCGGGTCCTTCGACATCGACCTGGACGCGGAGCTCGAGGCCGAGGGCGACGACGAGCTCATGGCTCGTCCGCCGGTCGTCACCGTCATGGGTCACGTCGACCACGGAAAGACCAAGCTCCTCGACGCGATCCGCCAGACGGACGTCGTCGCGGGCGAGGCCGGCGGCATCACCCAGCACATCGGTGCCTACCAGGTGCGCCACGAGCACGAGGGCACCGACCGCGCCATCACCTTCATCGACACCCCGGGTCACGAGGCGTTCACCGCCATGCGTGCCCGTGGTGCCCAGGTGACGGACATCGCGATCCTGGTCGTGGCCGCGGACGACGGCGTGATGCCGCAGACCATCGAGGCGCTCAACCACGCCCAGGCGGCGAACGTGCCGATCGTCGTCGCGGTGAACAAGGTGGACAAGGAGTCGGCCAACCCGGCCAAGATCCGCCAGCAGCTCACCGAGTACAACCTGGTGGCCGAGGAGTACGGCGGCGACACCATGTTCGTCGACGTGTCGGCCAAGCAGAACATGGGCATCGACGACCTCCTCGAGGCCGTCCTGCTCACGGCCGACGCCTCGCTCGACCTGCGCGCGAACCCCGACAAGGACGCTCGCGGCGTCGCCATCGAGGCGAACCTGGACAAGGGCCGCGGCGCCGTCGCGACCGTCCTCGTCCAGTCCGGCACGCTGCGCGTCGGTGACGCGATCGTCGCCGGCACGGCCCACGGCCGCGTCCGCGCGATGTTCGACGAGCACGGCAACGCCGTGACCGAGGCAGGCCCCGCCCGTCCGGTCCTCGTGCTGGGTCTCGCGTCCGTGCCGAGCGCGGGCGACACGTTCCTCGTGGCGCCGGACGAGCGCACGGCGCGCCAGATCGCCGAGAAGCGCGAGGCCGCCGAGCGCGCCGCCCTCCTGGCCAAGCGCCGCAAGCGCATCAGCCTCGAGGACTTCACGCAGGCGCTCCAGCAGGGCAAGGTCGAGACTCTCAACCTCGTCCTCAAGGGTGACGTGTCCGGTGCCGTCGAGGCTCTCGAGGACGCGCTGCTCAAGATCGACGTGGGCGACGAGGTCGAGCTGCGCGTCATCCACCGCGGTGTCGGTGCGATCACGCAGAACGACGTCAACCTCGCGACGGTCGACAACGCGATCATCATCGGCTTCAACGTGAAGTACGGCGAGCGCGTCGAGGACCTGGCCGAGCGCGAGGGCGTCGACGTCCGCTTCTACTCGATCATCTACCAGGCGATCGAGGACGTGGAGGCCGCGCTCAAGGGCATGCTCAAGCCGGAGTACGAGGAGGCCCAGCTGGGCACGGCGGAGATCCGCGAGATCTTCCGCTCCTCCAAGTTCGGCAACATCGCGGGTTCGATCGTCCGGTCGGGCGAGATCCGCCGCAACGCCAAGGCGCGCGTCCTGCGCGACGGCAAGGTCGTGGGGGACAACCTCACGGTCGAGTCGCTCAAGCGGTTCAAGGACGACGCCACCGAGGTCCGCGAGGGCTTCGAGTGCGGTATCGGACTGGGCTCGTTCAACGACCTCCAGGTCGGCGACACGATCGAGACGTTCGAGATGCGGGAGAAGCCGCGTTCCTGACGCTCGTCACGCCCGGGGGCGGTCACGGATCGTGGCCGCCCCCGGGCGTTCGTCTCCCGTCCCGCCCGGCCGACGGGGACCGTCGGCGTACGGTCGTCGGGACCGTCGCCGGAACGCTCGGCACGAAAGGAAGAAGCCATGGTCGACCACCCCCGGGCGAGGAAGCTCGCCGACCGCATCAAGGAGATCGTCGCGCAGCTGCTCGACACGCGGATCAAGGACCCGCGGCTCGGGTTCGTCACGGTGACGGACGTGCGCGTCACCGGTGACCTGCAGAACGCGTCCGTGTTCTACACCGTGTACGGCACGGACGAGGAGCGGGCCGGGACGGCCGCCGCGCTGGAGAGCGCCAAGGGGCTCATCCGGTCCGAGGTCGGCAAGCAGACGGGGATCCGTCTCACGCCGACGATCGAGTTCCACCTCGACTCGGTCCCCGAGACGGCCGCGCACCTCGACGCCGCGCTCGTCGAGGCGCGCCGTCGCGACGCGGAGCTCGCGGCCCTGCGCGAGGGCAAGGCCTTCGCCGGGGACGCGGACCCGTACCGGACGAGCGAGGAGGACGGCGCCACCGAGGCGTAGCGTCCTGCGCCACAGGACATCGATGCCCGGTCGGGGAGCGGCGGACACGCGCTCCCCGGCCGGGCACCGTCGTCTCGCGGGGCGTCCCGTCGTCGTGCGCCGCCGGTCAGCGACCTGTGCCGCGCGGGATGGCGAGGCCCGCCACGACGGCGACGACGAGGACCGCCGTGCCCAGGGCCAGCGCCGGAGCGAGGCCCGTGGCGAAGGCGGCAGGGGTGAGCGCACCTCCCGCGCCGAGGAAGGCGGCGGTGAGGACGGCGACGCCGAGCGCGACGCCGACCTCCCGCACGGTGGCGTTGACGCCGCTCGCCGTCGCGTGGTCGGCGTCCCCCACCCCGGCGAGCGCCGCCGTCGAGACCGGGGCGAACGTCAGGCCCATGCCCACCCCGGCGAGGACGAACGCCGGGACGAGCGCGGCGTAGGACGTCCCGGACCCGACGAGCGCGGCCATCCAGCCGAGCGCCGCCGCCTGGAGCACGAGGCCGCCGACGACGAGCGGACGGGTGCCGAGGCGGCCCGCGAGAGCGCCCGCGAGCGGTGCCACGACCATCGGTGCGGCCGTCCAGGGGAGGGTGCGGACGCCGGCCTCGAGGGGGGAGAAGCCCAGCCCGACCTGCAGAAACTGCGTGAGCAGGAAGACGGCGCCGAACATCCCGACCGCGAACGCGAGGCTCGCGACGTTCGCCGCGCTGAAGCTCCGCGAGCGGAACAGCCGCAGCGGCACGAGGGGGTGCGCCGTGCGCGACTCGTGGACGACGAAGAGCACGAGAAGGGCCGTCGCGAGGGAGAGCGTGGCGATCGTGGCCCCCGAGCCCCAGCCGCGCCGCTCGGCGTCGACGATGCCCCACACCGCGAGGAGGATCCCGCTGCCCGCGAGCAGCAGCCCGGGCACGTCGAACGGCTGGCGCCGCCCGAAGGTCTCGCGCAGCCCGGCGAGGACGAGCGGGACGGCGACGAGCGCGACCGGGACGTTGAGCCAGAAGATCGCCTCCCAGCTCAGTCCCTCGACGACGGCGCCGCCGACGAGCGGGCCGAGCGCCACGCCGAGGCCGGAGACGCCGCTCCAGACGCCGATCGCGAGGGCGCGTCGCGCCGGCGGCACCGCGCCCACCAGCAGGGCCAGGGAGAGCGGGAGGATCGCGGCGGCTCCTGCGCCCTGCACCGCACGGGCCGCGACGAGCGCGCCCGGGGTGGACGCCAGGGCTGCCCCCGCCGACGCGAGCGTGAAGAGCGCGATCCCGGCCACGAACACCCGGCGGCGACCGAACCGGTCTCCGAGCGCGGCCGCGGGCAGCATGAGCGCGGCGAAGGTGAGCGTGTACGCGTTGACGAACCACTGCAGCTCCTCGACCGTCGGGCGCAGCGCCGCGGAGATCACGGGGAGCGCGCCGGTGACGACGAGGTTGTCGAGCGTCGCCATGAACATCGGGAGCGAGGCGGCGACGAGTGCGAGCGCGACCGGCCGCGCGCGCCGCGGGCCCGCCTCGGGCGGGGCGTGCGCGGCGGACGGCGACGGCTCCGCGACGGTGGCGAGGTGCTCGTCGTCGCGGGCGACGGCGTCGGGCGGGGAGACGGACATGGCATCCTCCGGCTAGTAAGCATTGATTGATTACTACCCGACGAACGCTAGTTATCGACTGATAACCTGTCAACCATGAGTCCCGACGTCCCGACCCGGCGCATGACGCGCGACGAGCGTCGCGAGCAGATCCTCGACGCCGCGACGGCGGTGTTCGCCGAGGGCGGCTACGCGGGCACGAGCACCGACCAGGTGGCGCGCGCCGCGAACGTCTCCCAGCCGTACGTGGTCCGGCTCTTCGGGACCAAGGAGGAGCTGTTCCGCGAGGTGTTCGACCGCATCGCGACGGAGGTCCTCGCGCGGTTCGAGGCCGTTCGGCCCGGTCCTGACGCGAAGGCCGCGATGGTCGAGGCCTACACGCGCCTCGTCGCCGACCCCGACCAGCTCCGGGTCCTCATGCACGGCTTCGTCCTCGGCTCGGACCCCGTGCTCGGATCGCGGGGGCGCGAGGTGCTGGCGCGGTCGTTCGACCTCTACCGCGCGCGCACCGGTGCGAGCGACGTCGAGGCACGCGACTTCGTGGCGCAGGGCATGCTCCTCAACACGCTCTTCGCGCTCCAGGCCGACGCGCACGCCGACGACGACCCGTCGCTGGCGATGCTCGTGCGGTGCACGATCGACCCCTCGGCCGCCCTGCGGCGGGTCGCGACGGAGCAGGCACGATGACCGAGTCGCGCTCGGGACGACCCCGCACGACGGCCCCGCGCCGGCCCACCGCACCCGACGGTCTCGTCGTCGTCGACAAGCCGGGCGGCTGGACGAGCCACGACGTCGTCGGTCGAGGCCGCCGGCTCGCCGGTACGCGCAAGGTCGGGCACGCGGGCACGCTCGACCCGATGGCGACGGGCGTCCTCGTGCTCGGGGTCGGCCGGGCGACGAAGCTCCTCACGTACGTCGTCGGCGCGGACAAGGACTACGACGCGACGATCCGGCTCGGCGCGAGCACGACGACCGACGACGCCGAGGGCGAACTCGTCGCGCGCGCCGACGCGTCGGGCGTCGGGCGCGCGGACCTCGACCGCGCGATCGCGGACCTCACGGGCGAGATCCTCCAGGTGCCGAGCACGGTGAGCGCGATCAAGGTCGACGGGAAGCGGGCGTACGCGCGCGCCCGGGCGGGCGAGGACGTCGCCCTCGCGGCGCGGCCCGTCGTCGTCTCGCGCTTCGAGGTCCTCGACGTGCGCCCGGCGGGCCCGGGGGAGGCGTCCGACGGCGCGCCCCCCGCCCTGGACGTGGACGTCGCCGTGACCGTCTCGTCCGGCACCTACGTCCGGGCGCTCGCCCGCGACCTCGGTGCCGCGCTCGGCGTGGGCGGGCACCTCACGGCCCTGCGGCGCACGCGCGTCGGCGGGTACGGGCTCGACGTCGCCTCGACGCTCGAGGAGCTCGAGGCACAGGCCGACCGCGACGGCGTCCTCGCGACCCTGCCGCTCGCCGAGGCGGCGCGCGCGACGTTCCCCGTGCGCGACCTCACGGCGCAGGAGGCCACGGCCCTGTCGTACGGGCAGTGGATCCCGGCGACGGGGACGCGGGGCACGGCGGCGGCGATCTCCCCGGCGGGCGAGCTCGTCGCGCTCGTCGAGGACACACGCCGCGGCGGCGCCGACCTCGCGAAGCCCGTGCTGGTCCTGGCGCCCGCCTGACGTCCTCGGTTCGGCGTCGGGGCCGGGGCGTGGCAGTCTTGTCCAGCGGCGCCGACGACTCCCTGCCGGCGCGCCCGACCCGCCCCCTCACCGGAGGAGTTCTCGCGTGCACCTGTGGACGGACCTGAGCCAGGTTCCCCCGGGTTTCGGCCCGTCCGTCGTGACGATCGGCAACTTCGACGGCGTCCACCGCGGCCACGCCCAGGTGCTCGGGCGGATCGTCGACCTCGCCCGCTCGCGCGACGCGCGGGCGGTCGCCGTGACCTTCCACCCGCACCCCGCGGTCGTGCACCGCCCCGAGAGCGCGCCGGAGCTCATCACGGGCATCGCCGACCGGGTCGAGCTGCTCGCGGCGACGGGCCTGGACGCCGTCCTCCTCGTCGAGTACACGCTCGAGTTCGCGCGCCAGACCCCGGAGGAGTTCGTGCGCACGTACCTCGTCGACGGGCTCCGGGTGGGGACGGTCGTCGTGGGGCATGACGTGCGCTTCGGCCGCGACAACGCGGGGACGATCGAGACGATGATCGAGCTCGGGTCGCGGTTCGGGTTCGAGGTCGTGGCGATCGACGACGTCGGGCAGCACCAGGGCGTGCCCGTCACGGACGAGGCGACGCCGGGCGACTCGCAGGTGCGCTGGTCCTCCACGGGCGTGCGGGCGCTGCTCGCGGCGGGCGACGTGCGCGAGGCGGCCCGCATCCTCGGCCGAGCGCACCGCGTGCGGGGCACGGTCGTGCACGGCGACGCCCGGGGCCGCGAGCTCGGCTTCCCGACGGCGAACCTCGGCGCGATCAGCGGCATGGTCCCGGCCGACGGCGTGTACGCGGGCTGGCTGGAGCGCCCGCAGCTCGCGGGTGCCGACCCCCGGCACGCCGACGTCCGGCTCCCGGCCGCGATCTCCATCGGCACCAACCCGACGTTCGACGGCGTCGAACGTCGCGTGGAGGCCTACGTCCTCGACCGGGCCGACCTCGACCTGTACGACGAGGACGTCGTCCTCGAGCTGGTCGAGCGCCTGCGCCCGACGCTGCGCTTCGACGGGATCGAGCCGCTCGTCGCCCAGATGCACGACGACGTCGCCCGCGCCCGCGAGATCCTCGCCGGCTCGGGCGGTGAGCCGGCCGCGCCGACGTCGGGGGCCTGACCGTGGTGGCTCCCGCACCGGCGCCCGCCCCCGTGCTGGAGGCGCGCGCCCTGCGCGTCGGCTACGCCGACGTGGCCGTGTGCGCGCCGGTCGACCTCACGGTGCACCCCGGCGAGCTGGTCGTCGTCATCGGCGCGAACGGCAGCGGGAAGTCGACGCTCCTGCGCACGGTGCTCGGCCTGCAGCCACCGCTCGGCGGCACGGTGCGCGCCTTCGGCCGGGACGTGGACGAGCGCGAGCGGGGCTTCCGCGCCCGCGTCGCGGGCGTGCTCGACGACGACGCGTTCTTCCCCGCGCTCACGGTGCGCGAGCACCTCGTCCTCGTCGCGCGCGGCCACGGCGTGGTGGGAGCGGGGGCGGCCGTGGACGGGCTCCTGGAGCGGTTCGGGATCGCGGAGCAGGCGGCGTCGCTGCCGTCGGCGCTCTCGTCGGGCCAGCGGCGGCGCTTCCTCCTCGCGTCCGGGCTGGTGCGGCCCCGCGAGCTGCTGGTGCTCGACGAGCCCGAGCAGCGCCTCGACCCCGGGATGCGCGAGCGCCTCGCGGGCCTGCTCGTGGACGACGCGCGCGGCGGCGTCGCGGTCGTCCTCGCCACGCACGACCCGGACCTCGTCGCGCGGACCGGCGCCCGCGGCCTCCTCGTCGGCGACGACGCGTGCGTCGCGCTCGACCCGTCGGACACCCACGACGCGCTCCTGGCGGTGCGCTGACGGTGACCGACGCGCGCCCCGGCGGACTCCCCGGAGAGGCCCGCCGCACGAACCGCGACGATACCGACGGCGCGGCGAACGCGCTGCGCACGGACCCCGACGAGCTGCTCACCGGACGCGAGCTGCGCCGTCTGACCGCGCGCGCCGCGGCGGCGCGCGCCGACGCGGGCCCGGGGGAGATCGTCGTCGACGCCGCCTACGCCGTCGTGTCCGTCGCGCTCGCGACCGGCTGGGTGATCGGGCTCGCCTCGATGCTGCGCTCGACCCTCGACCCCGGCTCGGCGGCCGGAGCGCCGGTGCTCGGGCCGGGCGCGGTCCAGGCGCTCGGGACCGCCGCGCTGCTCGCGCTCCTCACGGGCACGGCCGTGCGGCTCGGACCCGTGGGGGCGGGCAGCGCGGGCGTGCGCTGGTGGGTGCCGACACCGGCGGACCGGCGCGGGCTCGTGTCGCCGTCGTTCGTCCGGGCGGTGCTCCTGGGCGGGGTGCTGGGCGCGGTCGGGACGGTGGTCGTGTCGGTCGCCGCCGGCCTCGACGCCGTCACCGCGCTCCGGGCGACGCTGACGGGCGGCGCGCTCGGCCTCCTGCTCGTGGCCGTCGCCGGCCTCGTCCAGCCCTACCCCCGGGCGGCGGGCGCTCTCGCCCGCGCGAGCGACGTCGCGGTCGCGGCCGTCCCGGTCGCCGGGCTCGTGCTCGTCGCCGCCGGCCGACCCGGATTGCCCGCGCTCGTCGCCCCGCCCCTCGTCGCGCTCGGCCTCCTCGCCGTCGGGGCCGTGCTCGTGCTGCGCTGGTGGCGCGGGCTGGAGTCGCTCGGGGCGACCGTCCTGCGCGCGCAGAGCTCGGTGGCGGACCAGGTCGGCGGAGCCGTGCTCTCGTTCGACACCCGCGACCTCGGCCGCGCCCTGCGCCGGGCGGGCGCGACGCGCGTGCGCGTCCGGCGCTCGCGCCGGTTCGCCGCGGTGCGCGGCGCGTTCGGCGCGGTGGTGGCGGCCGACCTCGTCCTCCTCGGGCGCAGCCCGTCCGCGCTCGCGCAGCTCGTCGGCCTCGGTGCGCTGACGGTCGTCGCCCAGCAGGTCCCGGGCCTCGGCTCGGGGTTCGGCCTCTTCGCGGTGCTGGTCGTGGCGGGCCTCGGCGCCGCGGTGCTCGGCGCCGAGGGAGCGCGCACCGCGGAGATGGCGCCCGTCGTCGACGCGCTCGTGCCGCTCGCCGCGCGCTGGACCCGGCTCGCGCGCGGCGTCGTCCCCACGCTCACGGCCGCCGCCTGTCTCCTCGCCGGGTCGGTGCCGCTCGTCGTCGCGACGGGCGACGCGCGCTGGCTGGCCCTCGGTGCGCTCGCGGCCGTGGTCCAGGGCGCCGCCGCCGTGCGCAGCGCCTACCGCGAGCCGCCGAACTGGGGCGGCCCGCTGCTCGCGACGCCCGCGGGCGGGGTGCCCACGGGCGCCGCGGCGGTGCTGCGCAAGGGGCCGGACGTCGCGGTCCTCGGCGCCGTCCCCCTCGGGGTGGCGCTCCTCGTCGGCGTCCCCGGCTGGGGAGCGGTCGTCGCCCAGGCGGTCGCGGCGGGGCTGGCGCTCGCGGTCGCGACGCACGTGCGCGCCGCGCGCTGACCGCGGTCGGCGGCCGGGGGAGCCGTCAGGCGACGACCGGCGCCTCGACGACCCGGCCGTCCGCCAGGTGCACGCGGGCGTCGACCGGGCCGAGGGTCGCCTCGTCGTGCGTGACGAGCAGCGTCGCGGCGTCGAGCTCGCGCGCGAGCCGCACGACGAGCTCCACGACCTGCACGCCGCGCTCGTGGTCGAGCGCCGACGTGGGCTCGTCGACGAGGAGCACCTGGGGGTCGTTCATGAGCGCCCGCGCGATCGCCACCCGCTGGCGCTGACCGCCCGAGAGGTGCTCCGGGCGACGGTCCGCCCGGTCGGCGACGCCCACCGCGTCGAGGAGGGCGAGCGCGTGCGCGCGGCGCGACGCGGCGGGCCGGCCCCGGAGGTGGCTCATGAGCTCGAGCTGCTCCAGCACGGTGAGGGACGCGACGAGCTGCGGCTGCTGGAACACGATCCCGATGCGCTCGCGACGCAGGGTGGCCGCGCGGTCGGCGGCGCGCCGCGCCCGACGGCGGGCGCCGCGGCCCGTCCTCGGCCCGCCCGCGGAGAGGTCGGGCGCGGAGAGCGGGGCGCTGACGACGTCGTCGCCGACGCGCACGACGCCGGACGTCGGCGGCGTGAGGGTGGCGGCGACGGCGAGCAGGCTGGACTTGCCGGCACCCGACGGGCCGAGGAGCGCCGTCGTGGTGCCCGAGGGCACGGTGAGCGAGACGTCGTCCACGGCGACGAGGACGTCGTCGCCGTCGGGGTAGGCGAGGCGGATGCGGTCGAGGACGAGGTCCACGGGGACTCCTTCGGTGCGGGGATCGGGTGCGTGGTGGGCCGAGGGCGGGCGGCGGTCAGCGGGCGGCGAGCGCGGCGTGGGGGTCCACGCGCGCGACGCGCGTCACGGCGAGCACCGCGCCCAGCCCGCCGAGGAGGACGAGCACGACGGCGGGGACGAGCGTCGTGGAGAGGTCGACGACGACGGGCATGACCTGCGCCGCGAGCAGCCCCGCCCCGGCCGCGAGCGCCGTGCCGAGACCGACGCCGACGCCGAGCACGACGCCCGCCTGGCCGATCGCGTCGCGCAGGAGGTAGCGCGTCGAGGCGCCGAGCGCGCGCAGCACGGCGACGTCGCCGGCGCGCTGGATGGTCCAGACGGTGAAGAACGCGCCGACGACGAGCGCGGAGATGGCGAGGAGGAACACCTGCATGAGCGTCAGCGAGAGGTTCTCGGCGGTGAACGAGGAGATGGCCGACCGAGCCTCGCGGGGGGTGGCGGTGACGGTCCCGAGGTCCGCGTCGGCCGCGGCGAGCGCGTCCGCCGACGGCGCGTCGTCGCCGAACCGGAGCGCCACGACGGTCGCGGTCGGGCCGTCCTGCGCGTCGCCCCCGCGCGCGCCGACCGCCTGCCAGTCGTCGAGGGCGACCCACACGACGGGCGTGTGGGCGAAGTCGGCCTCGACGTCCTCGACCGCGGCGACGCGCAGGTCGAGCGGTCCGGCCCCGACCTGGTCGCCGACGTCCGCGCCCAGCGCGTCGGCGGCGCCGCGCGAGAGCACGACCGTCCCGGCGGAGACGTCGGCGCTCCCGTCGCCCGTCCCGGGGACCAGGCCGGAGCCCGGCCGGACGCCGAACGCGGTGACGGCGGCCGTGCCCTCGCCGGACGCGCGCACGGTCGCGACGCCGAGCGGCTCCGCGGACCGGACACCGGGGACGTCTGCCCACGCCTCCTGCTGCTCGGCCGTGACCTCGGACTCGGTGAAGGTCGGCGAGGCGTCCTCGGCCGGCGGCGCGAAGGCGAGGCGGTCGACGGGCAGCCCGGTCACGGCCGACGTGCTCGCGCGACCGAGCCCGGCGGTGAGCGCCGCGAGGAACGCGACGAGGAACGTGATGAGCGCGACGACCGTGATCATGAGCGCGAAGCGCCCGCGGGCGTGGCGCAGGTCGCGCAGGGCGAGGAACACGGGGAGGACCTCCAGGGGTGCCGTGGGCGGGTGGACGACGACGGACCGGGCACCCCGTGGTGCCGTGCGTGCCCGACGTCCTCTCCACGGTCCCGCGGCGGGAGCCGGTCCGGATCGCCGTGCCGGTCGGTCCTGCGGCGCCGTGGGGTGGAGCCGGGCATCGACCGTTCGGACGATGCCGGGCGCGGGCGGCGTGGCTAGGGTGACGGCGTGATCCCGACCGCGTCCTCGAGCCCTGCTGTCGCGCCCCGTGGGCGTGCCGGGCTCGTCGGGGACGGTGCGCGGGTCGTCCCGGCGGCCACGCGGTGGTTGCGCCGGGGCCTCGACGTCCTGCTCGTGGGACTGCTCGTGCTCGCGCTCGTCGGCGCTCTCGCGACGGGCACGGTGCGCGGCGTCGTCGCCGTCGGGGTGGGCGCCGCGCTGCTCGCCCTCTACGTGCTGGGTCGGCGCCGACTGCCGCTCCCGGCCGACGTGCGGGCGCCCCGGGGCGCGTGGTGGCCCGCGGGCGCGTGGGTGACCGGGCTCGTGGTGCTGTGGGTCGCGCTGTGCCTGGTCTCGGTCACGGCCGTGTGGGTCGCGTTCCCGCTCATGTTCCTCGCGATGCACGTGCTCGGCCCGCGTCGCGGCCCGGTCGCGGTGGGGGTGCTCGTGCTCCTCGTGGTCGGGGTCATGGGGGTCTACACGGCGGACGTCGCGCTGCCGTTCGTGCTCGGACCGGCGATCGGCGGGGCCGTCGCGGCCGTCGTCGTGCTCGCGCTCGAGGCGGTCGTGCGCGAGTCGCAGGAGCGGCAGCGCACCCTCGACGAGCTCGTCCGCACGCGCGACGAGCTCGCCACGGCCGAGCGCGAGCGCGCCGTCGCGGCGGAGCGCGAACGCCTCGCGCGCGAGATCCACGACACGCTCGCCCAGGGCTTCTCCTCGGCCGAGCTCCTCCTGCGCGCCGCGCAGACCGCGCTCGACGCCGGCGACGTCGGCACCGCGCGCGGGTACGTCGAGCAGACGCGGGAGGTCGCGCGGCACAACCTCGCCGAGGCGCGCCGCGTCGTGCGCGCGCTGGCGCCGGCCGACCTCGCGTCGTCGAACCTCGTGGACGCGCTGCGCCGCACCTCGGCGCGCACGGCGTCCCGCATCGCGGCGCACGGGGACGGGCGCGGGCCCAACGTCGTCGTGCAGGTGAGCGGCGACCCCGTGGCGCTGCCGACGGACGTCGAGGCGGCGCTGCTGCGCGTGGCCCAGTCCGCGCTCGCCAACGTCGAGCAGCACGCGGACGCGTCGCGCGTCGCGGTCACGCTGAGCTTCCTGGCCGGTGTCGCGCCGGGGGAGGAGGCCGTCGCCCTCGACGTGGTCGACGACGGGCGCGGCTTCGACGCCGGCGGCGTCCCCGGCCGGTCCGAGGACGGGCCGGGGCCGTCGGGCGGGTTCGGCCTCGTGGCGATGCGTGCGCGGCTCGCCGAGCTGGGTGGCACGCTGTCCGTGGAGTCCGCGCCCGGCGCGGGCACCGCGGTCGCGGCCTGGGTGCCGCTCGGGGCCGCCGAGGACGTCGAGGAGGGGCGATGACCGGACCGGCCGTCGTCGACGTCGTGCTCGCGGACGACCACCCGGTCGTGCGCACGGGGCTGCGCGCCGTGCTCGAGGCCGAGCCGGACGTGCGGGTCGTCGCCGAGGTCGGCTCGGCCGAGGAGCTCCTCGCACGGCTGCGCGGCGGGCTGCGGGCCGACGTCGTGCTGCTCGACCTGCAGTTCGGGCCCGGCCGGCTCGGAGGGGTCGACGCGGTCCGGGAGATCGTCGCGACCGACGGGCCCGCCGTGCTCGTCGTGACCACCTACGACGCGGACGCCGACATCCTCGCGGCGGTCGAGGCGGGCGCCCGCGGCTACCTGCTCAAGGACGCGCCGACGCACGAGCTCGTCGCCGCCGTGCGCGCCGCCGCGGCGGGCGAGGTCGCGCTTGGACCGGCCGTGCAGCGGCGCCTGCTCGGCCGCCTGCGCAGCCCCGGCACGGCGCTCACCGCGCGCGAGCTCGAGGTGCTCTCGCTCGTCGCCGAGGGGCGCACCAACGACGAGATCGCGCACGAGCTGTTCCTCTCGCGCGCGACCGTCAAGACACACCTCGTCCACGTCTACGACAAGCTCGGCGCGCCCTCGCGCACCGCGGCGGTCGCCGAGGCCCGACGGCGCGGCCTCCTGCGCGGGTAGCGGACGCCTTCCGGGCGGGGCGTCCGTCGTCGCCCGCGGGGTGTCACAGGCCGGGGTGCGGCCCCTCCCTCCGGGTGAGCGGCGCCGTCGTGCACGGCGTCCGTCGCGGCCGCGCGATCCCCGGGCCGCAGTCCAGGGGGCGGTCGCACACGCCCCTGCGCGAGCGCGAGCCGCCCGCGGGGGCGTCCGGTGGCCCGTCGAGCGGGCCGCACGACGACCTCCCCACAGAGAGGCAGAGCCATGGAGGCTCAGCAGCACGCGGCGACACCCGTCGCCGAGACGGTGGTCGACGACGTCGCCCCCGACGCCGTCGACCAGGCGTCCACCCCGATCGGCCGGACCGTCCGGAGCGTCGGTCACGGCTCGGCCGTCGCACCCGACGGCCCGACGCCGGACGCGGACGTGGACCCCGCGGAGTCGAACGCCCCGCTCCTGCCCGCGGCCGAGGCCGCGGTCGCGCGGGACCACGAGCTCCACCGCTACGACTCCACGACCGCGTTCGACTACCTGTTCCCGGAGCTCGCGGAGAGCTTCCCCGCGTTCCACCTGCCGGTCGGCGACGGCGCGACGGCGGGCACCGTCGAGGCGCTCAAGACGCTCGGGGCGTCCATGGTCGCCCGGCCGGTCGCCCCGCCCGGGCAGCCGCCGCGCGACCTGAACTCCCACGTGCCGGCGGTGTACACGTACTGGGGCCAGTTCATCGACCACGACATCACGCTCAACACGAACGGCCCGGACACGACGGCCGGCCGCGACGGCGACCAGGCGCTCGGCGACGTCGACGCCGTCCCGTTCCAGGTCTTCGCGCCGCGCGTCGTCGTGCGCTCGCTCCACAACGGGCGGCACCCCGCCCTCAACCTCGACTCGCTCTACGGGAGCGGTCCCGTGTTCGCGGGGGAGCGCGGCTACCGGACCACCCGCAGCGAGGCGTCCTTCGTCCCCGGGTCCGCCAAGCTCCGGCTCGGACGCATCTCGACCGAGCCGCTCGTGATCCCGGGCGGCCCGTCGTTCGCCGTCGTCGAGCCCGGCGGCGACGCCCAGCGCGACCTGCCGCGCGACGAGCAGGGCGCACCGCTCGTGCCCGACGGGCGCAACGACGAGAACCTCGTCGTGGCCCAGCTCCACCTCGCCATGATCCGGTTCCACAACGCCGTCGTGGACTGGGTGGACGACGTCGAGCCGCGGACGCGGCTCACGGGCGGCGAGCGCAGCGTCTTCGAGCGCGCGAGCCAGCTCGTGCGCTGGCACTACCAGTGGCTCGTGGTCAACGACTACCTGCGCACCCTCACCAAGCCGGGCGTGCTCGACGCGACGCTCCTGCGTGACACGTCGTTCTTCCGGCCGCGCTACCCGGTCTCGATGCCGCTCGAGTTCGCGGTCGCGGCGTTCCGGTTCGGGCACTCGATGATCCGCGACTCGTACGACTACAACGTCAACTTCACGGGGCCGCCGCCCCGGAACGCGAGCCTCGTCCAGCTCTTCCAGTTCACCGGCAACGGCGGGAGCCTGCGCCCCGGCCCCGCGGGCGTCCCCGCGCTGCCGTCCAACTGGCCGATCGAGTGGGCCCGGTTCGTCGACAAGGGCGACCCCTCGTCGTTCCGGGCCGCCGAGAAGATCGACACGTTCCTGGCACCGAGCCTCGGCGATCTCGTCAAGGAGGGCGCGCTGCCGCCCGAGCCGCCCGCGCACACGCAGGCCCAGCTCGTCGCCAGCGCGCTGCAGAAGCAGCTCGCGCAGCGCAACCTGCTGCGCGGCTACATGCTCGCGCTGCCCACGGGCGAGGCCGTCGCCTCGGCGCTCGGCGTCACCCCGCTCACCCCGGCCCAGCTCGAGGACCGGGCCGGCGACGACGTGAAGCAGGCGCTCGCGGCCCTGCGGGACGGCGACCACGGCGGCACCCCGCTGTGGTACTACGTCCTCAAGGAGGCCGAGCTCCAGGGCAACGGGAGCTTCCTCGGCGAGGTCGGCAGCCGCGTGCTCGCGGAGACGTTCGTGTACCTGCTGCGGCAGGACGACACGTCGTACGTCCGGGCGAGCAACCACTGGACCCCGGCGCAGGGTGTGCACTTCGAGGACGGGTCCCTCGTCCTCACGCTGCCGGACCTGCTCCGGTTCGCGGGCGTGCTGCCCGACGCGGCGGGCCGGTTCCGCGGCGACGGGACGGCCGGGCACGACGGGGCCTGAAGGCCGAGGGCGGTGCGGCCGCGCCGTCGGCGGAGGTGCGTCCGGACGCCGGCCGCACCGCCCGTCGCCGGCGGCGCGGCCGCGCGCTGGTACGATGGATGCGCCGTCTGACCGGCCGCGGATCGAGAGAGCCCGGGAGAACCGTCCCCGGCGCACCGCGCAACGAACCCGAAGGAGAACCGTGCCGCTCGACACTGCCACGAAGCAGCGCATCATGACCGAGTACGCGACGAGCGAGGGCGACACCGGTTCGCCCGAGGTCCAGGTCGCGCTCCTCACGCAGCGCATCAAGGACCTCACCGAGCACCTCAAGGAGCACAAGCACGACCACCACAGCCGTCGTGGTCTGCTCCTCCTCGTCGGCCAGCGCCGTCGCCTGCTCGGCTACCTGCAGAAGGTCGACATCAACCGCTACCGCAGCCTCATCGAGCGCCTCGGTCTGCGTCGCTGACACGACACCGCCAGCCCGGTCCCTGCGGGGACCGGGCTGGTCTGGTGTGATGTACCCGTCACACCCCGGCTGAGCACCACCCAGCCGCACACCACCCACCGCGCCGCCGGCCTCTCGTTCGGTCCTCGGTAGTGGCTCACGGACCCCCGCGGTCTCGTCCCCGGACGTGATCGTGCGGGAACCGCCGTGGACCTCGATCGAAGACCGCCGAGCGTCGAGTGCGACCGGAGCCCCCGCGCCACGCGCGCCGGGGCGCGGACCGGAACCCTCGACAGGGGCTACCCGGGCGGCGCTTCGAGAAAGGGAGGGCACCCGTGGAGGGTCCCGAGATCCAGTTCGCCGAGGCCACGATCGACAACGGTCGCTTCGGCACCCGCACCGTCCGGTTCGAGACCGGGCGCCTCGCCCGTCAGGCCGCCGGCTCCGTCGCCGCATACCTCGACGACGAGACCATGCTCCTGTCGGCCACGACGGCCGGCAAGCACCCCAAGGACCAGTTCGACTTCTTCCCGCTGACGGTGGACGTCGAGGAGCGCATGTACGCCGCGGGCCGCATCCCCGGCTCGTTCTTCCGCCGCGAGGGCCGCCCCTCGACGGACGCCATCCTCGCGTGCCGCCTCATCGACCGCCCGCTGCGCCCGCTCTTCGTCAAGGGCCTGCGCAACGAGGTCCAGGTCGTCATCACGGTCCTCGCGATCCACCCGGACGACGCGTACGACACGCTCGCGATCAACGCCGCCTCGGCGTCGACGCAGATCTCCGGCCTGCCGTTCTCCGGCCCGGTCGGCGCGGTCCGCATCGCGCTCGTCGACGGCCAGTGGGTCGCGTTCCCCAAGTACTCCGACAAGGAGCGCGCGGTCTTCGACATGGTCGTGGCCGGCCGTGTCGTGGGTGACGACGTCGCGATCGCGATGATCGAGGCCGAGGCCACCGATGGTGCCTGGGGCCTCGTCAAGGACCAGGGCGTCGCCGCGCCGACCGAGGAGGTCGTCGCCGAGGGCATCGAGGCGGCCAAGCCGTTCATCAAGGCCCTGTGCGACGCGCAGTCGGCGCTCGCCGCCCAGGCCGCGAAGCCCGTCAAGGAGTACCCGGTCTTCCTGGACTACCAGGACGACGCGTTCGCCGCGGTCGAGGCCGAGGTCTCCACCGACCTGCGCGCCGCGCTCGCCATCGCGGACAAGCAGGACCGCGAGAACCGCCTCGACGAGATCAAGAACGAGATGGTCGGCAAGCTCCAGGCCGGGTTCGACGGCCGCGAGAAGGAGCTCTCCGCCGCGTACCGCGCGCTGCAGAAGAAGCTCGTGCGCCAGCGCGTCCTCACCGAGGGCGTGCGCATCGACGGCCGTGGGCTCGCGGACATCCGCACCCTGTCGGCCGAGGTCGAGGTGCTCCCGCGCGTGCACGGCTCCGCGCTCTTCGAGCGTGGCGAGACCCAGATCATGGGCGTCACCACGCTGAACATGCTCCGCATGGAGCAGCAGATCGACTCGCTCGGTCCGGAGACGCGCAAGCGCTACATGCACAACTACAACTTCCCGCCCTACTCGACCGGCGAGACCGGCCGCGTGGGCAGCCCCAAGCGCCGCGAGATCGGCCACGGCGCGCTCGCCGAGCGTGCGCTCGTGCCGGTGCTCCCGAGCCGCGAGGAGTTCCCGTACGCGATCCGTCAGGTGTCCGAGGCCCTCGGCTCCAACGGCTCGACGTCCATGGGCTCCGTGTGCGCCTCGACGCTCTCGCTCCTCAACGCGGGCGTGCCGCTGCGCGCCCCCGTCGCGGGCATCGCGATGGGCCTCATCTCCGACACGGTGGACGGTGAGACCCGCTACGCGGCGCTCACCGACATCCTCGGTGCCGAGGACGCGTTCGGCGACATGGACTTCAAGGTCGCCGGCACGCGCGAGTTCGTCACGGCGATCCAGCTCGACACCAAGCTCGACGGCATCCCCGCCTCGGTGCTCGCCGGTGCGCTGACCCAGGCGCGCGACGCGCGCCTGACGATCCTCGACGTGCTCGCCGAGGCCATCGACGTGCCCGACGAGATGTCCCCGAACGCCCCGCGCGTCATCTCCGTGAAGGTGCCGGTCGACAAGATCGGCGAGGTCATCGGGCCCAAGGGCAAGATGATCAACCAGATCCAGGAGGAGACGGGCGCGGACATCTCCATCGAGGACGACGGCACCGTGTACATCGGCGCCACCGACGGCCCGTCGGCCGAGGCCGCCCGCGCGGCGATCAACGCGATCGCCAACCCGCACGTCCCGGAGATCGGCGAGCGCTTCGTCGGCACGGTCGTCAAGACGACGTCGTTCGGCGCGTTCATCTCGCTCTCCCCGGGCAAGGACGGTCTGCTGCACATCAGCCAGATCCGCAAGCTCGTGGGCGGCAAGCGCGTCGAGAACGTCGAGGACGTGCTGTCCATCGGCCAGAAGGTCCAGGTCGAGATCGGCGAGATCGACCCGCGCGGCAAGCTCTCGCTGCACGCCGTGGTCGAGGAGGAGGCTCCGGCCGACGCTCCCGCGACCGAGGGCGCGGACGCCTGACGTGCCCTGGGACCTCCCGCTCGTCCCGGCGGGCGACGCCGGGGCCGAGCTGACCGCCGGGCAGGACGGCGCGACGATCCGTCGCTCCGTCCTGCCCGGCGGGGTCCGCGTGCTCACCGAGTCGATGCCGGGCCTGCGCTCGGCGACGATGGGCGCGTGGGTGGGCGTCGGATCGCGCGACGAGACCGACGGCCACTTCGGCTCGACGCACTTCCTGGAGCACCTGTTGTTCAAGGGCACCGCGCGCCGCTCGGCGATGGACATCGCCGAGGCGTTCGACGCCGTCGGCGGCGAGGCCAACGCCGCGACCGGCAAGGAGCACACGTGCTACTACGCGCGCGTGCTCGACGCCGACCTGCCCATGGCGGTCGACGTCGTCGCCGACATGGTGACGTCCGCACGCCTGGACCCCGACGAGCTCGAGACCGAGCGCGGCGTGATCCTCGAAGAGCTCGCGATGAACGACGACGACCCCTCGGACGTCGTGCACGAGGAGTTCGCGGCCGCCGTCCTCGGCGGGCACGCGCTCGGCCGCCCCATCGGCGGCACCCCGGACACGATCAACGCGGTCCCGCGCGACGCGGTCTGGGAGCACTACCGGTGGCACTACCGCCCGGAGACGCTCGTCGTCGCGGCGGCCGGCGGCGTCGACCACGACACGCTCGTCGCGCAGGTGGGCCAGGCGCTGCACGACGGCGGCTGGTCGCTCGACGCGGCCACCGCGCCACGACCCCGGCGCGACCCCGAGGACCCCGCCCTCGCCGGTGTCGGGACCACGGGCGTCGAGCTCTCGGTCCACCGGGCCGTCGAGCAGGCGAACGTCGTCATCGGCGGCACGGGCCTGTCGGCGACCGACGACCGTCGCTTCACGCTCTCCGTGCTCAGCGCGGTGCTGGGGGGCGGCATGAGCTCGCGCCTCTTCCAGGAGATCCGCGAGAAGCGCGGCCTCGCGTACTCGACGTACTCCTTCGCCTCGGGTCACGGCGGCATCGGCACGTTCGGCCTCTACGCCGGGTGCGCGCCGTCGAAGGTCGACGAGGTGACCGAGCTCCTGCACGCCGAGCTCGACCGCCTCGCCGGCGACGGCATCACCGGTGCCGAGCTCGACCGCAGCATCGGCCAGCTCTCCGGCGGCATGGTCCTCGGCCTCGAGGACTCCGGCTCGCGCATGAGCCGGCTCGGCAAGGCCGAGCTCGTCTACGGCGAGCTCCTGAGCGTCGAGGAGTCGCTCGACGCGATCCGCTCGGTCACGGCCGACGACGTGCAGAAGCTGGCGAGCGAGCTCGCTTCGCGGCCCCGGTCCGTCGTGCGCGTCGGGCCGTTCGGCGGCTGAACCGTCGCCGACGCCGTCGTGCCGGGCCGGTGCGGTGGGCGGGCTCGGCGCCGGTGCCGCGGACGGCGCACCGGCCGGTCCGCGCACCGGCGATAGGGTGACGGGCGTGAGCGAGCAGAACATCCCCGCGCCCGATCCCGCCGCGACCGCCCCCGGCCAGGGGCCGGGCCGCCCGTTGCGGGTCGCCGTCCTCGGCGCGGCCGGACGCATGGGCGCGACCGTGTGCGCGGCCGTCGAGGGCGCGGCGGACCTCGAGCTCGTCGCGCGCCTGGACGCCGGCGACGAGGTCACGTCCGCCACGCTCGGCGGCGCCGACGTCGCCGTCGACTTCACCGTCCCGTCCGCGACCGAGGCGAACGTGCACGCGCTGATCGACGCGGGCGTGCACGCCGTCGTCGGGACCACGGGCTGGACGGACGAGAGCCGAGGCCGCGTCACCGAGCACCTCGAGCGTGTCGCCGCGGGCGGCGGCCCCGCCCTCGGCGTCCTGATCGCCCCGAACTTCGGCCTCTCGGCCGTCCTCGCGATGACGTTCGCCGCGAAGGCCGCCCGCTACTTCGAGTCGGCCGAGGTGATCGAGCTCCACCACCCGGACAAGGTCGACGCGCCGTCCGGCACCGCCCGGCACACCGCGGCGGCGATCGCCGCAGCGCGCGCCGACGCGGGCCTCGCGGCGAGCCCCGACGCGACGGAGACGGGGTGGGAGGCGCGCGGCGCCGACGTCGACGGGGTGCGCGTGCACGCGGTGCGTCTGCGCGGCCTCGTCGCGCACGAGGAGATCCTGTTCGGCAACGCGGGCGAGCAGCTCGTCATCCGCCAGGACTCGTTCGACCGCGTCTCCTTCATGCCTGGCGTGCTGCTCGCCGTGCGCGAGGTCGTCGGGCGCCCGGGCCTGACGGTCGGTCTCGAGAACGTGCTGGACCTGGCGTGAGCGCGCCCGGCGGTCCGGTCGGTCCCGACGCCGGCGGCGGCAGCGACGACGGCCGTCCGGAGGGGACGACCGGGCGGTCGCGCGCCGTCCGGCCCTGGAAGGCGATCGTCGGCGCGGTGCTCGTGACGATCCTGCTCGCGATCTACGTGTCGCAGGTGGCGTGGCGTGCCGCCGCGCTCATCGGTACGGGCGAACCCGTCGCGATGGTGATCGGGGCGGGCGTGCTCGTCCTGCCCCTGCTCGTGGTCGGCCTGGTCGGCCGCGAGTTCCTGCTCGCGGGGACCGTGCAGCGCATGGCCGACGACCTCGCCTCCCAGGGTCGGCTCCCGGTCGACGACCTGCCGCGCTCACCCGGCGGGCGCATCGACCGGGACGCCGCCGACGCGGCGTTCGGGCCGTACCGCGACGCGGTCGACGCCGACCCGCAGAGCTGGGAGGCGTGGTACCACCTGGCGTTCGCGTACGACGCCGCGCGCGACCGTCGTCGGGCGCGCGAGGCGCTGCGCAAGGCCGCGGCTCTCTACCGCGCCCGTCGCTGACCGAGGCGGTCCACCCGGCGTGGGCGGACCACGTCGGCAGGTCAGAGGCTCGTCCAGCAGTAGAGGCGGTGGCCCGCGTCGTCCGCCTGGACGCACAGGGTCGCGAGCCGGTGCAGGGCACCGGCCAGGTCGGCGGGGTCGGAGCCTTCCAGCTCCTCGGTGGCGGCCCAGCGCACGGCGACGGCGTCGAGGTCGGTCGGTGTCGCCGCGGCGAGCGCCGCGACGAGCTCCGCGGTGACCGCGACGACCCACGGACCCTCGTCGCCCGCGCTCGCGACGAGCTCCCCGTGCCGGGGGTCGCTCTTCGCCTCGGCGTACGGGCGGTCCGTGAGGAGGCCCGCGAGCGTGCCCAGCACGACGAACGGGTCGATCCCCTTGAGCTCGACCGTGGGGAACACCGGCTGGTTCGTCAGCGGGTCGGGGCTGCTCGGGCCCGTCCGTGCCGCGCGACCGGCCTGCGCGTCGTCGGGTGCGGAGAAGTAGTCGGTGAGGATGCCCATGGCGGTCGATCCTCGCAGGTCACGCGCGCGAACGGGTCACGACGGTGTCACGGCTGCGTGACGAACGGTCGCGCCATCCCTCAGATCTCGGCCGTCCAGCGGCGCTCGACGACGTCGCGCACCCCGGTCGCGAGCGTGCGGGTCCGCCCGTCGGGCCCGAGCCCGGCGCCGGCGAGGAACGTCTCGCGCGCCGTGTCGCCGTCGAGCACCCACGTGACGACCTCCTCCGCGCCGTCGCGGCGCAGCCGGTCGACCGCGGCGGCGAGCAGGCGCGACCCGTGCCCGCCGCGCTGGTGCCGCGGCTCGACCTCGAGCGCGAGGACCTGCCCGGGCGCCACGGCGGCGAACCCGACGACGTCGGCGCCGACGCACGCGACGAGCACGCCGAACCCCGGTCCCGGAGGGGAGGAGATGGCGGCGGCCCACTGCTCGCGCATCCGCACGGTGTCGAGGGCGTCGAGCACGTCCTCGCCGAGGACCTCCTCGTGCGACGAGCGCCACGCACCCACCTGGATCGCGGTCATCGCGACGTCGTCTCCGGGCACGGCGGGGCGGACGGAGACGTCGGCGGTCTCGCGGAAGAGGCTCACGGGTTCACCCTACGAGACGTGGGCCACGCCTCGGGCCGGCGGTCAGCCCCAGCCCAGGGCGCGCAGGCCGGCGGCCGTGGCCGCCGCCAGGACCACGACGACGATGAACGGCGCGCGCAGCGCGAGCGCGACGGCCGCGACGCCGAGCGCGGGCAGGCGCGCGTCGACGACCAGGGCCTGGCCGTCGCCGACCGTCTGGACCGCGACGAGCGCGGCGAGGAGCGCGGCGGTCACGAGCGCGGCCGTGCGCGCGACGCGCTCGTCGGCGAGCCAGTGCTCGGGCACGAGGTGCCCGGCGAGCTTGAGCGCGAAGCACAGCGCCGACGCGGCCAGCACGACGACCCACACGGTCGCTGGCGTCATGAGGTCTCCTTCTCGTCCGTGGACGACGAGGGTGGCGCGCCCGCGGCGCGGCGTCGCCGTCGCGCGTCCACCTGCCCGATGACGATCGCGACGACGGCCGCGGCGAGCACCGGCACGCCGCCCGGCGCGACCGGGACGAGCAGGACCGCGACGAGGACGGCCGCCGCCGCGGTGAGCTGCATCGCCCGCGCTGCGAGCCGGGGCCACAGGAGGGCCAGGAACGCGGCCGCCGCGGCGGCGTCGAGCCCCCACGCGCGCGGCTCGCCGAGCGCGTCGCCCGCGAGCGCGCCGACGAGCGTCATGGCGTTCCACAGCACGAAGATCCCGACGCCGGTCCACCAGAACCCCGCCCGGACGGCGCGGCGGGACCGCTGCGCCGTCGCGACCGCCGTCGACTCGTCGATGGTGAACTGCGCCGCGACGACCTTGTGCCACGACCGCAGCGCGAGCAGCGGGCCGAGCTGCGCCCCGTACAACGCGTTGCGGACCCCGAGGAAGCCCGCGGTGGCGATCGCGGCCGTCGGCGCGCCGCCCGCGCCGACCACGCCGATGAGCGCGAACTGCGAGCCGCCCGAGAACATGAGCAGGCTCAGCGCCATGGTCTGCGCCACGTCGAGGCCCGCGACCACGGACAGCGCCCCGAACGAGATCCCGTACAGCCCCGTCGCGACGGAGACCGAGACGGCCTGGCGGACCGCGGCGCGGACCTCGTCCTCGACGGCGTGCTCGACGGCGCCCGTCACCTCGGCGTCGAGCGACGCGGGGGCGTCCGGCTCGGCGCCTGGGCGCGGGGCGTCGTCGGGCCGGCTCATGCGTGCGGGTCGGCCGGGCCCTCGCCCGCCGCGGCGGCGTTGGCCGCGCGCTGGTGCGCGGTGAGGGACATGCGGTCGATCGCCGCGAGCGCGAGTGCCGAGACGACGAACGCGAGGTGGATGATCGTCTGCCACAGCATGGTCTCGGACGTGATGCGGTTGCTCGACGACTCGATGAACGTGCGCAGCAGGTGGATCGACGAGATGCCGATGATCGACATCGCGAGCTTGGTCTTGAGCACGTTCGCGTTGACGTGGCTCAGCCACTCCGGCTGGTCGGGGTGGTTGTCGAGGCGGATGCGCGACACGAACGTCTCGTAGCCGCCGACGATGACCATGATGAGCAGGTTGGAGATCATGACGACGTCGACGAGGCCGAGGACGGCCAGCATGATCTCCTCGGCGCCGTAGGTGTGCGTCTCGAGCTGGTGCGTGTCCGCGTTCATGACCGACACCTCGCCGGTGAAGCCGCCGACGATGAGGTGCCACAGCTCCTTGAGGAACTGCCAGACGTAGACCACCTGGGCCACGATGAGGCCGAAGTAGAGCGGTGCCTGGAGCCAGCGGGACGCGAAGATCATGTACCCGACGGTCGTGACGCGGGCGCTGGGCGAGGGGACGTTCGGGCTGACGGTCGACGCGGGCGACGAGGGCACGGGCGTGGGCTCTCCGGGAGTCGGTGGCAGGGGAGCGTCAGGCTACCAACGTGCGGCGTCGGCACGTCGTCGGTCACCACGGTGCCGGACACGCCCGCCGGCCCCGCGGGCGTCGTGTCGACGTCCCGCGTCAGAGCGCGACGTACACGGTCTCGAGGTACTCCTCGAGACCCGCCTCCCCGCCCTCGCGGCCGAGGCCCGACTGCTTCAGCCCGCCGAACGGCGCGCTCGCGTCCGACACCATCCCGCGGTTGATGCCGATCATCCCGGCCTCGACCTCCTCGGACACGCGCACGGCGCGGTCGAGCGAGGCGGTGTACGCGTAGGCGGCGAGGCCGTACTCGGTCGCGTTCGCGAGCGCGAGGCCCTCGTCGTCGTCGCCGAACGCGACGACCGGCGCCACCGGCCCGAAGATCTCCTCGGTGACGACGCGCGCGTCCGGGTCGACGCCGGACAGCACGGTCGGCGCGTAGAAGTACCCCGTGGACCGCGGCCGGTCGGCGCCCGTGAGGACCTGCGCGCCGCCGTCGGACGCGGCGTCGACGAGCTCGGCGACCTTGTCCACCGCCTTCGCCTCGATGAGCGGGCCGACCTGCGTCCCGTCCTGCGCGCCCGGACCGACCCGCAGGTCCTCGAACGCGGTGGCGAGCCGCTGCGCGAACTCGCGCGCGACGGCGTCGTGCACGAGGAATCGGTTGGCCGCGACGCACGACTGGCCCGCGTTGCGCAGCTTCGCGACGAGCGCGCCCTCGACCGCGGCGCCGAGGTCCGCGTCGGCGAACACGAGGAACGGCGCGTTGCCGCCGAGCTCCATCGAGGTGCGCAGCACCTGGGGCGCGGCCTTCTCCAGGAGCGTGCGCCCCACGGCCGTCGAGCCCGTGAACGACAGCTTGCGCAGGCGCTCGTCGGCGAGGAGGGGCTCGGTGACGTCCGCCGCGCGCGACGACGGGACGACGTTGACGATGCCGGTCGGCAGACCGCGGTCCGCGAGCTCGGAGCGGATGACCTCGGCCACGAGCGCCGTCGTCAGCGGCGTGAGCCGCGCGGGCTTGATCACGACGGTGCAGCCCGCGGCGAGCGCCGGCCCGATCTTGCGCGTCGCCATCGCGATGGGGAAGTTCCACGGCGTGACGAGCAGCGCCGGGCCCACGGGGCGACGGAAGACGAGCTGCCGGTTGCCGCCCGCGGGTGCGGTGCGGGCGAGCCCGTCGGCGCGCACCGCCTGCTCCGCGTACCAGCGCAGGAAGTCGGCGCCGTAGAGCACCTCGGCGCGCGCCTCGGCGAGCGGCTTGCCGCACTCGGCCGTGATGAGCGCGGCGACGTCGTCGGCGCGCGCGACGACCCGGTCGTAGACCGCGCGCAGGACCTCGCCGCGCTCCCGCGGGGGCGTCGCGCGCCACGCGGGCGCCGCCCGGTGCGCGGCGTCGAGCGCGCGGAGCGCGTCGGCGGGGCTCGCGTCGGCGACGTCGAAGAGGGACTCCTCCGTGGCCGGGTCCTCGACCTCGAACGTCCGGCCCCCCTCCGCCGGGCCCCAGTGCCCGTCGACGAGCAGCCCCGTGGGCACGTGCGCGACGAGCGCGGGGGAGAGGTTCGACGTCGAGGCGGGGCGGGACATGCTCCGAGTATCGCCCTCGGGGTCGCGGGGCCGCACCCGGGCGGCGGTCGCGCGGGGCGGTCCCGCGCCTGGACGGGCGCGGTGCGGGGACCCGCCGCACGGTAGTTTGTGCACATGGTCCTTCCCGCCACCCCTGCGCGCCCGTTCGGTGCCGTCCTCACGGCCATGGTCACCCCGATGACGCCCGACGGCGCCGTCGACCTCGCGGCGGCGGCCCGGCTCGCGAAGCGCCTGGTGGACGACGGGAACGACGGCCTCGTGCTGAGCGGCACGACGGGCGAGTCGCCCACGACCCACGCGCCGGAGAAGCAGGACCTCGTGCGCGTCGTCGTCGACGCGGTCGGCGACCGCGCGGCGGTCGTCGCCGGGGCAGGGTCCAACGACACCGACCACGCCCTGCGCATGGCGGAGCAGGCGGCCGAGGCCGGGGCCGACGGGCTCCTCGTCGTCTCGCCCTACTACTCGCGCCCCAGCCAGGAGGGCGTGTACCGGCACGTGACGGCGATCGCCGACGCGACCGACCTCCCCGTCATGCTCTACGACGTCCCCGGCCGCACGGGCGTGCGGATCGCGCCCGCGACGTACGCGCGGCTCGCGGCGCACGACCGGGTCGTCGCGAGCAAGGACGCGACGGGCGACGTGTACGCCGCCGCCAAGCTCGCCGCCGCGACCGGGCTCGCGTTCTACAGCGGCGACGACGGCCTGCTGCTGCCGTTCCTCGCGCACGGCGCGGCCGGCATCGTCTCCGTCTCCGGGCACGTGGTGGCCGGACCGTTCGCCGAGGTCGTGCGCCGCTTCGACGCGGGCGACCACGCGGGCGCGCTCGACGTCTTCCTCACCACGACGCCGGTCATCGACGCGCTCAACGGCGCGGGCTTCCAGGCCGTCATGGCCAAGGCCGCCGTCGAGCTGCTCGGCATCACCGACAACCGGTTCCTGCGCCTGCCGAACGTCGCGGCGACCGAGGACGACGTCGCGCTGGTCCGCGACGCCCTCGCGGCCGCGGGCGTGCCCGCCGGCGCTGCCGCACCCACGAACTAGCGAGGGCAGGAGCCCTCGAAACCCCCGGCTCAGCCACGACAGGAGGCCCCGTGAGCCATCCCCACCCCGAACTCTCCCTGCCTCCCGAGCTCCCCATCGGAGGGCTGCGCATCGTCGCCCTCGGCGGGCTCGGGGAGGTCGGCCGCAACATGGCCGTCCTCGAGTACGACGGGCGCCTGCTCGTCATCGACTGCGGCGTCCTCTTCCCCGAGGACAACCAGCCCGGCGTCGACCTCATCCTCCCGGACTTCGACTACATCGCGGACCGGCTGGACGACATCGAGGCGATCGTCCTCACGCACGGCCACGAGGACCACATCGGCGCCGTCCCGTACCTGCTGCGCCTGCGCCGCGACATCCCGCTCGTCGGGTCGCAGCTCACGCTCGCGTTCGTCGAGGCGAAGCTCAAGGAGCACCGCATCTCGCCCGTGACCCTCGCGGTCAAGGAGGGCCAGGTCGAGCAGCTCGGCGTGTTCCGCTGCGAGTTCGTCGCCGTCAACCACTCGATCCCCGACGCGCTCGCGGTCGCGGTGACGACCGGCGCCGGGACCGTGCTGCACACGGGCGACTTCAAGATGGACCAGCTCCCGCTCGACGGGCGCATCACCGACCTGCGCGCGTTCGCGCGCCTCGGTGAGCAGGGCGTCGACCTGTTCATGGTCGACTCGACCAACGCCGAGGTCCCCGGGTTCGTCACGCCCGAGGTCGAGATCGGCCCGGTGCTCGACAACGTCTTCGCGGCGTCGGAGAAGCGCATCATCGTCGCGTCGTTCTCCTCGCACGTGCACCGCGTGCAGCAGGTCCTCAACGCGGCGCACCACCACGGGCGCCGTGTCGCGCTCGTCGGGCGCTCGATGGTCCGCAACATGACCATCGCCGCCGAGCTCGGGTACCTCCACGTGCCCGAGGGCGTGCTCATCGACCTCAAGAAGGTCGACTCGCTGCGCGACGACGAGATCGTGCTCATGTGCACCGGATCCCAGGGCGAGCCCATGGCGGCGCTGTCGCGCATGGCCAACGGCGACCACAAGGTCCAGGTCGGCCACGGCGACACCGTGATCCTCGCGTCGTCGCTCATCCCGGGCAACGAGAACGCCGTGTTCCGCATCATCAACGGGCTCACCCGGCTCGGGGCGCGCGTCGTGCACGGCGGCAACGCCAAGGTGCACGTGTCCGGGCACGCGAGCGCGGGCGAGCTCCTCTACTGCTACAACGTGCTCAAGCCCAAGAACGTCATGCCGGTGCACGGCGAGGTCCGTCACCTCGTCGCGAACGGGGCGCTCGCGGTCCGCACGGGAGTGCCCGCGGACCGCGTCGTGCTCGCCGAGGACGGCGTCGTCGTCGACCTCGTCGACGGCAAGGCGTCGGTCGTCGGCGCGGTGCCGTGCGGGTACGTGTACGTCGACGGGTCGAGCGTCGGCGAGATCACCGACGCCGAGCTCAAGGACCGGCGCATCCTCGGCGAGGAGGGCTTCGTGTCCGTCTTCGCCGTCGTGGACTCCGCGACCGGCAAGGTGCTCGCCGGCCCCCAGATCCTCGCGCGCGGCTTCGCCGAGGACGACAAGGTGTTCCAGGACATCCAGCCGGAGGTCGTCAAGGCGCTCGAGGACGCGATCGCCGGCGGCGCGACCGACACGCACCAGCTCCAGCAGGTCATGCGCCGCGTCATCGGGCGGTGGGTCTCCAACCGCCTGCGGCGCCGCCCGATGATCGTCCCGGTGGTCGTCGAGGCCTGACCGGCGACGTCGTTCGCCGGCGCGAGAAGCGAGAAGTGGCCCCTGCCGTCGGTCTGGCGGGGGCCACTTCTCACGTCTCGGGGCCGGGGCCGTCACGTCCCGGCGCTGCGGACCAGCCCGGGGCCGACGGCGGCGAGCGTCGCGCCGTAGCGCGCGGTGCGCTCCGCGTCGTCGCCGGGGACGAGGCCGGCGATCTCGAGCGAGACGAGGCCGTGCACGAGGCCCCACAGCCCGAGCGCGACGTCGTCGACGGCCCCCGCGTCGGGCGCGAGGCGCGCGACGGCGTCGCGCAGCACGAGGAAGGTCGCCTCCTCGACGGCGCGGGGGCGGTCAGCGCCGGGCCGCACGCCGCGCGCGAACATCACGGCGTAGAAGTGCGGGTCCGCGAGCGCGAAGGCGCGGTACGCGCGGCCGAGGGCGGCGAGGTCCGCTCCCGGGTCGTCGGTCCGCTCGACCGCCGCGAGGTGGGCGGCGAAGCGCCGGAAGCCCTCGGCGGACACGGCGGCGACGAGGTCGTCGCGGCTGCCGAAGAGCGCGTACACCGCTGACGGGCTCGTGCCGGCGGCCACCGCGACCGACCGCACCGTCACCGCGCCCTCGCCGTGCTCGGAGAGGGCGCGCGACGTCACGTCGAGGAGGCGGTCGCGCAGCGCGTCGTCGTGCAGTCGGGGTCGTGCCACGCGACGAGTCTAGGGGGCTTGACCCGAGTATGCGAACGGTGTTCTATAACAGTGTTCGTAAACCCGGACGGCGCGCGGTGCCCGGGTCGTCCTGCCCGTCCCACCTCGGAGGTTCCCGTGCTCGAGCTCACCGACGCCGCCCGCATCACCGCCGGCATCGTCCTGCTCACGGTCGTCGGCATCGAGTCCGGCGGCGCGTTCCTCGTCAAGGTCGTCACGCGGCGCGTGTCGGCGACGGGCTTCCAGACGTCCTTCTTCCGCGCCGGGCACGCGCACGCGGGCGTGCTCGTCGTCCTGGGTCTCGTGTGCCTGCTGCTCGCGGAGGCCACCGACCTCACGGGCTTCTGGCGGTGGCTCGCGGCCACCGGGGTGCTCGTCGCCGCGATCCTCCTGCCCGCCGGGTTCTTCCTCTCCGCCGTGGGCTCGGGGCGCGAGGCGCCGAACCGGGCCGTCGTGCTGCTCCCGGCCGGCGGCCTGGTCCTCGCCTCGGGCGTCGTGACGCTCGCGATCGGGCTCTTCCTCGGGTGACGACGGCGGATCCCGGGCTCGGCCGGCGTCCCCGGAGGTCCGCTGCGGCGTCGTGGGTGGTCACCGCTACGGTTCCCGCATGACCACCGCCGAGGACTTCGCCCCGCTCGAACCCGTCCGCCTCGTGACCCAGGCCCAGGGATGGAGCGTCATCTACTCGCCCGGCGGGCCGGAGTGGCATCAGCACCGGGACGCTCTCGAGCGTCGCGGCGTCGAGGGTTCCGGGTACGACTTCTCCGGCGCGCTCCAGGCAACGCTGACCGACCACGAGCCGAGCGTCCTCGACGCCGTCGGGTTCGACCCCGAGGGCGGCATGGTGAGCGTCTACGGGTCGGACCTCGACGCGCTGCATGCCGCGGCCCGGCACCTGCACCGCCTGGTCACGGACGAGCAGGCGCTCGACGCGGCGCTCGCCCGGTCCACGGAGCTCGGGCTCGACGACTGAGGCGGCCCCGACGACCACGGGCCGGTCGGCGGCCGTGAGAGCGTCAGCGGGAGCGCAGCGCGTCGAGCTGGTCGGCGTGCCACCCGGCGACGTACCCGGCGATCCGCAGGTCGTCCACGGCCGTGCCCTGCCGGACCCCCGCGTCGAGCGCGTCGAGGTAGGCGCGGTCGGCCGCGAAGCGCGTGGCGACCGCAGCGCGACCGACGGCAGGGCTCCCGTGGCCGGGGACGAGCACGTCCACGTCGCGCGCGGCGAGCTCGAGCGCGTCGAGCGCGCCCCGGTAGACCCGGACGGGGTCCCGGGCGTCGGTGTCGACGAGCGGTACCTCCACATCTGAGAGCATGTCGCCCGCCACGAGCACGCTCGCGTGCGGCGTGCGCACCACGAGAGCGGCGTGGCCGGGTGCGTGGGCGTCGTGCTCGACGACGGTCACCGTGCCCAGGCCGGAGGGCCCCGGGCCCTCCGGCGCGGTGACGGGCCAAGGGACCCGTCGTGCGCCGCGGGGGAGCGGGGTGAGCGTCCCCACGAGCGCGGGGTCGTGGCCGGGTGCGGCGGCGTCGGCCGACGCGAGGACCGCGGCCCGCCGCCGCCGCGTCGCGTCGGCGGTGCGCGCCGTCGCCCAGCGGGGCGCGTCGCCGAGCGCGGGCGACCACAGCACGTGGTCCCAGTGCGGGTGCGTCGCGAACCCGGCGGTCACGCGCCAGCCGCGCGCTCGGACCGCGGCGGCGAGCCCCTCGACCTCGGCGACCGTCACCGCCGGGTCGACGACCAGCGCGTCGCCGTCCGGCGCGATGACCACGGTCGACGTCGTCGTCCAGATCTCCGCCGTGGCGACCCAGACGCCGGGGGCCACCTCGACGAGGTCGCGCGCTCGCGGCGCGGTGGTCGCCCCGAGCGGCGCGATGCCGTCCGGGCCGGCCGGTGGGCCGCTCGGTCGGTCGCTCGGTACGTCGCGTCGCCCGGCGTGCGTGGGCTCGTGCACGGTGCCTCCGGTCCTCGTCCGCCACCGGTCCTCGTCACGGGTGGTCGCTCACGGGTCGTGGCCCGGTCGCGTCCCGGCCGGGACACGCGCCGCCGGGTCCGCGTCCGTGTCGTCCCCCGCAGGTAGGTTAGGACCACTATGGCGACCCGCACGTCCCCGCAGGCACGTCGGACCGCGAGCAACCGCACGCCAGCGCCCCGCACCTCGGCGCGCGGCGGTTCGTCCTCGGCCCGCGGCACGTCGCGCGCCGGTACCGGTCGCGGGCGGTCCTCCTCCTCCGGCACGCGCCGGCCCGCGCGGCGCCCCGCGTCGGGTCCGCCGTGGCCCGTCCGCGCGGTGCGGGCGGTCTGGCTCGGCGCCGCGCACGGCCTCGGAGCGCTCGTGCGCACCATCGGAAAGGGAGCAAGAGAGCTGGACCCGGCACACCGGCGCGACGGCGTCGCGTTCTTCCTCATCGCCCTCGCGGTCGTCGTCGCGGCCCGCGAGTGGTGGGGCATCCAGGGCACGTTCGGCCTGGTCGTCCACGGCGTCGTCGCCGGCACGTTCGGCCTCGCGGGCGTCGCGGTGCCCGTGCTCCTGCTCTGGCTCGCCGTGCGCATCATGCGCCACCCCGAGCGCGCCCAGGCGAACTCGCGGGTCGCGATCGGCCTCACCCTCATCGTCGTGTCGGTGTGCTCGCTCGTGCACATCTCCGAGGACCTCCCGGCGCCGCGCGACGGGTTCGAGGCCGTGCAGGACGCGGGCGGCATCGTCGGTTACCTCGCCGCGACGCCCGTGACCACCGGCCTGACGCCCTGGTTCGCGGTGCCCATCTTCCTGCTGCTCGGGTTCTTCGGGCTGCTGGTCGTCACCGCGACCCCGGTGCACCGGATCCCGAGCCGGCTGCGCGGCCTCTACGACGTGCTCACGGGCAACCACCGCGCGGACGACGAGGAGCTGGACGCCGACGGCCTCGCGCTCGCGGAGGGCGTCTCGCGTCACGACGGCACGGACGTGCCGGCGGGTCGTCGCCCGCGCAAGCCCCGGAAGACCAAGGCGCAGCGCGCGGCGGAGGCCGCCGAGATCGAGAAGCCCGAGGGCGGGTTCTCGGGCGATGAGGCGTTCGAGACGGCGGCGTTCCTCGACTACGAGGACGACTCCCCTCGCGGCCGGGGCAAGAAGCGCCGCGGCGACGACCCGGCACCCGGCACCGCGCCGACCGAGGCGGTGCCCGCCGTCGGGCAGGGCCTCGCGCAGGACACCGCGGCAGCCGCGATGGGCGCCGTCGCCCCCGCCCCGGGCGACGGCGCGGGCAGCGTCCCGCCGCCCCCGCCGAGCAGCCCGCTGCCGCGCGGCGTCCAGCCGATGCTCGAGGGCGACACCGTCTACCTCCTGCCGAACGAGGACTCCCTGGTGAAGGGCGCGCCGCACAAGGTCCGCTCGGCCGCGAACGACCGGGTCGTCGAGGCGCTCACCCAGACCTTCGAGCAGTTCGAGGTCGACGCGAAGGTCACCGGCTTCACGCGCGGCCCCACGGTCACGCGGTACGAGGTCGAGGTCGGCCCCAAGGTCAAGGTCGAGCGCATCACGTCGCTCTCGAACAACATCGCCTACGCCGTCGCGAGCGCGGACGTGCGCATCCTCGCGCCGATCCCCGGCAAGTCGGCGATCGGCATCGAGATCCCCAACACCGACCGCGAGACGGTCGTGCTCGGCGACGTGCTCCGCTCGTCGGCGGCGCGCCGGACCGAGCACCCCATGGTCATGGGCGTGGGCAAGGACGTCGAGGGCGGCTACGTCGTCGCGAACCTCGCCAAGATGCCGCACATCCTCGTCGCGGGCGCGACGGGCGCCGGCAAGTCGAGCTTCATCAACTCCATGATCACGTCGATCCTCATGCGCTCGACGCCCGAGCAGGTGCGCCTCGTGCTCGTGGACCCGAAGCGCGTCGAGCTGACGATCTACGAGGGCATCCCGCACCTCATCACGCCCATCATCACCAACCCGAAGAAGGCCGCCGAGGCGCTCGACTGGGTCGTGCGCGAGATGGACGCCCGGTACGACGACCTCGCCGCGTTCGGGTACAAGCACATCGACGACTTCAACGCCGCCGTGCGCTCGGGCAAGGTCAAGCCGCTGCCGGGCTCCGAGCGCAAGATCGCCACGTACCCGTACCTGCTCGTCGTCGTCGACGAGCTCGCCGACCTCATGATGGTCGCGCCGCGCGACGTCGAGGCGTCGATCCAGCGCATCACGCAGCTCGCGCGCGCCGCGGGCATCCACCTCGTCCTCGCGACGCAGCGGCCGTCGGTCGACGTCGTCACCGGCCTCATCAAGGCCAACGTGCCGTCGCGCCTCGCGTTCGCGACCTCCTCGCTCGCGGACTCGCGCGTCGTGCTGGACCAGCCGGGCGCCGAGAAGCTCATCGGCCAGGGCGACGCCCTCTTCCTCCCGATGGGCGCGGCGAAGCCGATGCGCGTCCAGGGCGCGTGGGTCTCCGAGTCCGAGGTGCACGCCGTCGTCGAGCACGTCAAGGGCCAGCTCAAGCCGGTGTACCGCGAGGACGTCACGCAGGCCGCGGCGAAGAAGCAGATCGACGAGGACATCGGCGACGACCTCGACCTGCTGCTGCAGGCCGCGGAGCTCGTCGTGACGTCGCAGTTCGGCTCGACGTCGATGCTCCAGCGCAAGCTGCGCGTCGGGTTCGCCAAGGCCGGCCGCCTCATGGACCTGCTCGAGTCGCGCGAGATCGTCGGCCCCTCCGAGGGGTCGAAGGCGCGCGAGGTCCTCGTCTCGCCCGAGGAGCTGCCGTCCGCGCTCGCGCTGATCCGCGGCGAGCCGGCACAGGACGTCTTCGACGGCCAGGCCCCCGCGTCCGCAGCGGCGCCTGGTGGCGGGACGGGGCACGACTACGGCGAGGGCACCGACGGGCACATGCCGCCGGTGGCGACGGACTACCACGACGGGGCGGACGTGGAGTCAGGCTGGCGCTGAGGGCGCACGGGGTGGGACCGGAGCGGCCCCGGGATCGGCGCCGCGACGAGCGGTCGCCGGTCGGGGCACCCCTGAGCACCCCCTAGGCTGGTGGCGTGGTCACCGCCGTCCCTTCGCCGTGGAACTCCGCGAACCTCGTCACCATGGCGAGGATCCTGCTCGTCCCGTTCTTCGCGTGGGCGCTGCTCGTCGACGGCGGGGAGTCCGTCACGTGGCGGCTGGTCGCGACGGGCATCTTCGTCCTCGCCGCGACGTCGGACCGCCTGGACGGCTACCTGGCGCGCAGGTACGACCTCGTCACGGACCTCGGCAAGCTGCTCGACCCGATCGCGGACAAGCTGCTCGTCGGCACCGCGCTCGTCCTGCTCGCGTGGCCCCTCGGCGTGCTGCCCTGGTGGGTGCCCGTGGTCGTGCTCGCGCGCGAGCTCGGCGTCACGCTCCTGCGGTTCGCGGTCCTCAAGTACGCGGTCATGCCCGCGTCCCGCGGCGGCAAGCTCAAGACCGTGCTCCAGACGGTCGCGATCACGCTCTTCCTCCTCCCGCTGGCGCACCTGCCCGCGTGGATCGGCGTCGTCGCGTGGGTGGTGCTCGCCGCGGCGATCCTCGTCACCGTCGTGACGGGCGTGGAGTACGCCTACCAGGGCTGGCGGCTGCGGCGCGACGCGATCCGCGCGGCCCGCCTCGCCGAGCGCGGGGCGACGCCGGGCGCCGCGTCGGCGTCATGACGGGAGCGGCCCGCGACGCCGAGGCCGCGGGGCCCCTGGTCGCACGACCGGACGTCGTCGGCCTCCTCGCCGCGCTCGAGGCGCGCGGGTGGACCCTCGCGACCGCCGAGTCGCTCACGGGCGGGCTGCTCTCCGCGACGATCGTCGACGTCCCGGGCGCGTCGCGCGTGCTCCGCGGCGCGGTCGTCGCCTACGCGACGGACGTCAAGCAGTCGGTGCTCGGGGTCGACGGCGAGCTCCTCGCCGCGCACGGGGCGGTCCACCCGGACGTCGCGCGCCAGATGGCGGAGCGGGTACGGGAGGTGCTCGGCGCGGACGTGGGGGTCGCGACCACGGGCGTCGCGGGACCGGACCCGCAGGACGGCCGACCACCGGGCACGGTGTTCGTGGCGGCGAGCGGGCCCCGCGGGACGCACGTACGGCGGCTGCAGCTCGACGGCGAGCGCGCGGCGGTCCGCGCCGGGACCGTCGCGGCGGCGGTCGACCTCGCGCGCACGGTGACGGAGGACCGGCCCTCCGCGGACCGGCGGGGTGAAATCCGCGGGTGAACCGTGGTCGCCCGAGCGGCCCGCAGAGCCCGGTCCGGGAGGTGCAGGTGGAGAGGTCGTGAACGTGCCGCGGGGGTTCGCCGGGCGGCGGGGTGCGGGAACAAGGCCCCACGTCGGGACGTTGCACAGCACGTGATCGCCAACAGGACCGTCAACCGACCGGTGGGCCGCACGGACAACGCGCCGACGGCCGGTCCGGCACGCCGCACCGGAGACGTGAGCGGACCGCGGGCGGGGTACGGTAGGACGACCCCGTCACGCGGGGCAGTGAACAGGAAGACCGGCACGAGCAGTACGCGCACCCCGGTGGGGGCCTCACCGGCTCCCGGGGGCGCACGGGACACGGAAGGGGGTCGCCAGATGATTGTTCTTCGACGAGAGATCGGGGACGTGCTGCGAGACGCTCGCCAGCGACAGGGGCGCACCCTGCGAGAGGTGTCCTCCGCCGCACGGGTCTCGCTGGGCTACCTCAGCGAGGTCGAGCGCGGTCAGAAGGAAGCGTCGTCGGAGCTCCTCGGCTCGATCTGCGAGGCGCTCGACATCCCGATGTCGTTGGTGCTGCGCGAGGTCAGCGACCGGGTCGCCGTCGCCGAGGGTCTGCTCATCCCGGACACGATCCCGGCAGACTTCGCGACCGCGGTCCTCGGGCGGCAGAACCCCGACGGCACCGCACGACGAGAGGACCTGCAGCCCGTCGGCTGACGGTCCACGCCGGGGCCGCCCCGGAGCAGGTGCCGGGCAGAGACGCCCGCGATCACCCGCTCGCGGGCGGCGCCTGGCACGAGGGACACCAGAAGACCGGACGTTCGTACGGCGGCTCGTTCGCCGTACCTTCTGCGACAGGCGTGCCACAGACGTGGCACGCCTTTCGTGTGCGCGCGTGCACGTGACGCACGACGCCGGCCCGGGGGTCGAACCCGTGCCGGACGGTGCGCTGCATGAGCGCTCGTGCCGTCGTGAGCACGCCCGCGAGGTCCTCGACGTCCCGGACCGGCGTCCACGGGTAGATCCGCTCCGCGAAGAGCGACTCGGCCGTGTAGATCGTGCCGATGCCGGCGACGAGGTGCTGGTCGAGCAGCGCCTCCGCGACCGGGACGCCGGTCCTCTCCCGGCCCGGCCGGTGCCGTGGCCCGGTGCCGCCCGCGGCGTCGTCCGCCCGCAGGCGCGCGACGGCCTCCGCGACCCCCTCCGTGGGGAAGTCGTCGGCCAGCACGTCGGGGCCGAGCGGGCCGGTGATGGTCGGCTCGTCGGCGGTGCGCAGCACGTGGAGCATCCCGATGCGGTTCCCGACTGCCGTCCACCACGCGTTGGCGAGCACCACGCGCACCGACGGCTCCGCGGCGCGCGCGTCCCGGGCGCCCGTGCGCGCGATCCGCCACGACCCCTCCATGCGCAGGTGTGTGTGCAGCGACCGACCGTCGTCGAGCCGCGTGAACAGGTGCTTGCCGTACGGGACGTTCGCCACGACCGTGCGGCCCGTGAGGTCGACCTCCGCGGCGGTCGGCCACCGCAGCTCCGCGCGCACCAGCGCACGCCCGGCGAGCGCCTCGTCCAGACGCGCGGACACGAGCCGCAGGATGTCACCCTCGGGCACGGCCGTCCCTCCCGATGCTCGGCGGGCGTCCGCGGCTCCCACCGGGTCGTGATCGCAGGGGTGCCACGTCAGGCCGCCCGCAGACCGCGCGGCGTCGCGCGGAACCCGGCGTCGAGGAGGGCACGGACCGCCTCGTCGGCGGACGTGGCCGTCGTGCCCGCCCCGGCCAGCGCCTCGACGCCGTCGACCCGCTGCACCACGACCTTGCCGAGCCGGCCCGCGCGCACCGCGCGGACGAGCTCGGCGCTCGCCTCCGCGAGCCGCGGGCCGTCGACGAACGAGAGGACCGACCGTCCTCCGCGCTCGACGTACAGGGCGAGGTCGCCGTCGCTCAGCACGACGACGGCCCCGGCCTTGCGCCCGGGGCGGTGCCCGCGAGACGCCTCGCCACTGGTCGCCGCACGATCCGACGGCGCTCCGCCGCCGGCCGGCGCGGCCGCCGCGGTGCCCGGCCCCGGGCTCGCCGCGGCCGGTCGCGCGGGCCACGGCAGCGCGGCCCCGTAGGGGTTGGCGGGGTCGGTCGCCGCGAGGAGCACCGCGCCCGGGCGAGGGCCCCCGCGCGACGTGCCGTCGTCGGGACGCGGCCGAGGCGGGCCGTCCGGCCCGGTGCCGGACCCACGGGCCGCGGCGGACTCGATCGCCCGCTCACGGTCCTGGGCGTCGGTGCGGAGCTGGTCGACCGCGCCCGGCAGCGCGAACTGGGAACCGCCGAGGTGCTCGACGAAGTACCCGCGCCGCGCCGCCCCGGTCGCCTCCAGCTCGCTCAGCACGCGGTACACCGCGCGGAACGACCCCGCGACACCCTCGGCGGGGGCGACGGCGCGCGTGAGCACCCCGTGCCGGTCGAGCAGCACGCGCGCGAGCGCGTGCGCGCGCCGGGTCGGGTCGGTCTCGCGCGGCGGCAGCGCCGACCAGCGGCCCGCTCCGCCGCGCAGCGTGGTGTCCGGGGACGTCGGCGGCCGCAGGCCTGCGAACCGGCCGCGCCCCACCGGACGGGCGCGCGCGGGAGCCCGGGGGGCGCGGTGCGCACCACCGCCCGTGCCGAGCCGGGCGCGCAACGAGCCCAGCCCGTCGTTGGTCACGTGCCCCGACCAGACGAGGTCCCACAGCGCCTCGAGCGTCGGCCCGACCTCGGCGCCCGCCCGCTCGGCGAGCCGCGGGAGGAAGTAGCCGCCCGAGCCGTCGAGCAGGTCGAGGAGGGTCGCGTGGAGCCCGGTCTCCGGCGCGGGACCGGGGTCCGGCAGCGTGAGCGGCGCCCACTCGGCCAGGTGGAGGCTCACGAGCCCGTCGCCCCCGCCTGAGCCGGGCAGCGGGGCGTGGCCGCACCACACGACCTCTCCGGTCGTCGTGAGCTCGTCGAGCATCGTCGGCGTGTAGTCCGTGACCCGCGACGGCAGGACGAGCGTCTCGAGCGCCGACGCGGGCACGGCGGCCCCCGAGAGCTGCTCGACGACGCGCAGGAGGCCGTCGGCCCCGCGCAGCGCACCCAGCCCCTGCCACCGCGGGAGGAAGACGCCGAGGGTCTCGGACGCCACCGGTTCGACCTCCGCGCGCAGCGCGGCGAGCGAGCGGCGCCGCAGCACGCGCAGCACCTCGGCGTCGCACCAGTCGTCGCCGGTGCCCCCGATCGACTCCGGCCGCAGGCGACCGCGGACGACCATCCGGGCGGCCTCGAGCCGCTCCAGCGTCTGCGCCACGACGGCGACGCCGAGGCCGAGCCGCGCCGCGACGTCCGCCGCGGTGAACGGTCCGTGGGTGCGCGCGTGGCGCCGCACGAGGTCGCCGAGCGGGTCGGGCACGGGCTCGGTGAACACCTCGGGGATGCCGACGGGCAGCGCGACGCCGAGCGCGTCGCGCAGTCGCCCGGCGTCCTCGACGACGGCCCACTGCACCGCCCGCTCGGGGACGACGCCCGCCAGCCGGACGCGGATCACGCGCCGGGCCGCCTCGAGCTCGCGGAGCCATGCCTGTGCGCCCGCCCGCACGTCCTCGCGCGTGCGGGCCGCGACCTCGGCGTCCGTGAGGGGGCCGACGCGCCGCAGCACGTCCCACACGTCCTCGGCGTGGCGGGCCTGGCGTTCCGGCGCGAGCGCGCCGAGCTCCGCCTCGGTCCGCTCGATCTGCGCCGGGTCGAGCAGGTCGGCGAGCTGGGCCGCGACGCCGTCCCCGCCGAGCAGCTCCGCGAGCAGCGTCGGGTCGAGAGACAGCGCCGCCGCCCGCCGCTCCGCGAGCGGGGCGTCGCCGTCGTAGAGGAACTGCGCCGTGTACCCGAACAGGAGGGACTGCGCGAACGGCGACGGCGTCGGCGTCGTCACCTCGACGAGGCGCACGCGCCCGGCGGCGAGGTCGCGCATGAGGTCGGTGAGCGCCGCGACGTCGAAGTCGTCCTGCAGGCACTCGCGCGCGGCCTCGAGGACGATCGGGAACTCGGGGTACTGCGACGCGACCGACAGGAGCTGGGCGGAGCGCTGGCGCTGCTGCCACAGCGGCTGGCGGCGGTCCGGGCGACGCCGGGGGAGCAGGAGCGCGCGCGCCGCGGCCTCGCGGAACCGGGACGCGAACATGACGGACCCGCCGAGCTCGTCGCGCACCGCGTCGAGGACCTCGTCGGGGTCGAGGAGCAGGTCCTCCACGGGGACGACCGGCGCGTCGCCGCCGAGCCCGCCGGTCCCGTCGCTCGACCCCTCGAGCCACGAGTCTCCGGTGTCGGGCAGGCGCAGGACGATGCCGTCGTCCGCGTGCATCGCGGCGGCGTCGACGCCGTACCGCTCCCGCAGCCGCGCGGCGAGCACGAGCGCCCACGGGGCGTGGACCTTCGCCCCGTAGGGCGAGTGCACGACGACGCGCCAGTCCCCGAGCTCGTCGCGGAACCGCTCGACGACGACCGTCCGGTCGTCCGGGACGCGGCCGGTCGCGTCGCGCTGCTCGCGGAGGTAGGCGAGCAGGTTGTCGCTCGCCCACGCGTCGAGCCCCGCGGAGCGCAGCCGGTCGGCCGCGGCGTCGTGGTCGTCCGCCGCGAGGGTGTCGGTCTCGCGGACCCAGGCACCGAGGGCGCGGCCGAGCTCGGCGGGCCGGCCGGGGGAGTCGCCCTTCCAGAACGGCAGGCGCCCCGGGATGCCCGGCGCCGGGGTCACGAGCACGCGGTCGTGCGTGATGTCCTCGATGCGCCACGTGCTCGACCCGAGCGTGAACGTGTCGCCGACGCGCGACTCGTACACCATCTCCTCGTCGAGCTCGCCGACGCGCTTCCCGCCGCGCGGCGCCCGGCCGCCCGCGGTGTCCGGGTCGCCCGCGACGGTCCCGGAGTCCGTCGCGAGGAAGACGCCGTACATCCCGCGGTCGGGGATCGTCCCGCCGCTCGTCGCGGCGAGGCGCAGCGCCCCGGGACGACCCGTGATCCGCCCGGACGCGCGGTCCCACACGATCCGTGCGCGCAGCTCGCCGAAGTCCTCGCTCGGGTAGCGTCCCGCGAGCATGTCGAGCACCGCGTGCAGCGACGCGTCGCCCAGGTGGGCGTAGGGCGCGCTGCGGCGCACGACGGTCGCGAGCTCCGCCACCGTCCACTCGTCGACGGCGACCATGGCCACCACCTGCTGCGCGAGCACGTCGAGCGGGTTCGCGAGCACGTGCAGCTCCTCGATGCCCCCGGTGCGCATGCGCTCGGCCACGACGGCCGACGGCACGAGGTCGCCCCGGTGCGTGGGGAACACGACGCCGTGCGACACGGCGCCCACCTGGTGCCCCGCCCGGCCGATCCGCTGGAGCCCGGACGCGACCGACGGCGGGGCGCCCACCTGCACCACGAGGTCGACCGCGCCCATGTCGATGCCGAGCTCGAGGCTCGACGTCGCGACGACCGCGGGCAGCCGTCCGTCCTTGAGCTCGGTCTCCGTGCGCGTGCGCTCGGCGCGGCTCATCGACCCGTGGTGCGCGCGGGCGATGACGGGCTCGACGCCCGAGCTCGCGCCCGACTGGGCCTGCACCTGGGCCGCGGTGACCGTCCCCGGGTCGAGGACGTCCTCGCCCTGACGCTCCGCCCACACCTCGTTCATGCGCGCCGTGAGCCGCTCGGCGCCCCGGCGCGAGTTGGTGAAGACGAGCGTGGAGCGGTGGTCGGCGACGAGGTCGACGACGCGCTCCTCGACGTGCGGCCACACCGACGGCCGCGGAGGGCGGACGCCCGGTGCCCCGGTGGGCCGCGAGGTCGCCGGACCCGACAGGTCGGGCTCGCCGGGGGGCAGGGGCGGGAGGCCGTCGGTGGTCGTCCCCGGCGCCGTGGCACGCCCACCGGGATCGTCTGCCCCCGCCGCCGTCCGCCTCGAGGTGTCGGGCACGAGCGCGGCCGTGCCGAGGTCCGCGAGGTCGGGGACGGGCACCACGACGTCGACCTCGATGCGCTTGCTCGCGGGCGGCTGCACGACGACCACCTCGCGCCCGGCCTCCGCCTCCGGGCGGTGGCCGCCGAGGAACGTCGCGACGGCCTCGACGGGTCGGACCGTCGCCGAGAGCCCGACGCGCTGCGCGGGCGGTCGGCCCTGCGCCTCCAGGAAGGCGTCGAGCCGTTCGAGGGACACGGCGAGGTGCGCGCCGCGCTTGGTCCCCGCCACGGCGTGGATCTCGTCGACGATCACCGCCTCGACGCCCGCGAGACCCGCACGGGCCTGCGAGGTCAGCACGAGGAACAGCGACTCGGGCGTCGTGATGAGGATGTCCGGCGGGTGCGTCGCGAGGCGACGCCGCTCGCTCGTGGGCGTGTCGCCCGTCCGCGTGCCGACGACGACGTCCGGCACCTCGAGCCCGAGGCGCACCGCCGCCTGCCGGATGCCCGCGAGCGGCGACCGGAGGTTGCGCTCGACGTCGGCGGCGAGCGCCTTGAGCGGCGACACGTACACGACGCGGCAGCGGTGCTCCCGGGCGACCTCCTCGCCGGCCCTCGGCGCGCCCATGATCCGGTCGAGCGACCAGAGGAACGCCGCGAGCGTCTTGCCCGACCCGGTCGGGGCGACGACGAGCGCGTGCCGGTCGCTCGACACCGCGTCCCACGCCCCCGCCTGCGCGGCGGTCGGGGCGTCGAACGCGCCCGAGAACCAGGAGCGCGTGGGCCTGGCGAAGCGCGCGAGCGGGTCCGTGGTCACCCGCTCATTGTCGTCGCGCCCACCCACACGCGCCGCGCGACGGGAGACCGGTGTGCCGCCCGCGCGAGGGACGGCGGCCGAGCGCCGCGTCGGCACGTCGGCGCCGCGTACCGGGACGCGTCGCCCGCCGCGGGGCCGGGCCCGTCCGGGCGGGGAGGGGGTGGACCCGCCCCTCGTCCGTGGGAGGCTGGTGCCGTGCGCTACCGCGAGTTCTCCGAGCTGGTCGACGAGGTGTTCGGCGCGTCCCTGGGACGCGCCTACGTCCGTGAGCAGGTGCTGTCCGCGCTCGACGACCGGACGGCCGCCCAGGCCCTCGAGGACGGCGTCGAGCCGCGCGTCGTCTGGCACGCCCTGTGCGACGCGCTCGACGTGCCCGACGCGCGGCGCTGGGGCCACGACGACCACCGCCAGGCGCCGCCCCGCCGGTGAGCGCGGCGCGCCGGGTCCCGGCCTCCGACCCGGTCGAGGGGCACACCGCGCCGCGCGCGACCATGATGGCGCCATGAGCGTCCCCGCCCGTCGTCGCCCCGCGCCGGGACCGCGCGTCACCGCCGCGGACGTCCGCGGCGCGGTCTGGTCGCTCGTCTCGACGACCGTCGGCCTGGGGCTCGCGATCTGGTTCGTGCCCGGGGTCGAGGTCACCAACCCGTGGTCGCTCCTCCTCGCGGCGCTCGCGGTCGGTCTGGGCGACGTGCTCCTGCGACCCGTGCTGCGGAGCCTCGCGCACCGGTTCGGCGTGGTCGGCGCGCTCGTGTCCGGCGTGGTGGCGCAGCTCGCGGTCGCGTGGGCGGCCCTCACGTACCTGCCGGGGTTCCGGAGCGGGTCCTGGGTGGACGTCCTCGCGGTCCTCGTGCTCGCCGCCGTCCTCATGGCGATCGGGCGCTGGGTCGTGGGGGCGAGCGACAACGAGTACGTCCTGGGCGACCTCCTCCGGCGCGCGCGCCGGCAGGCCGGTCTGCCGCGACGGGACCGCGGCGCGGCGAGCGCGGCCGAGCGCCCGGCCGGCCTGCTCGTCGTCCTGCTCGACGGCGTCGCGCGCCCCACGCTCGACTACGCGCTCCAGGCCGGGCTCACCCCGACGCTCGCGCGCTGGCTCGGGAGCGGCAGCCACCACCTCACGACGTGGTGGGCCCGCGTGCCCGCGACCACGCCCGCCTCGACGATCGGCCTCCTGCACGGCTCGACCGAGCACGTGCCCGCGTTCCGCTGGTGGTCGCGTGAGCTCGGGCGGCTCGTGGTGACGAACCGGCCCGCCGACGCGGCGGCGGTCGAGGCGCGCACGAGCGACGGTTCCGGGCTGCTCGCGGGCGGGGGAGTCGCCGTCTCCACGATGTTCTCCGGCGACGCGGCGACGAGCCTGCTCGTCATGAGCCGGGCGCGCGAGGGGCTCGGCCCCGGCCAGATGTTCGTGCACTTCTTCGCGAGCCCGTTCGTGCTCGTGCGTGCGGTCGTCGTCGCGCTGGGAGAGTTCTTCAAGGAGCTCTACCAGGGCTGGCAGCAGGCCGTGCGCGGCGTCCAGCCCCGCGTCTCGCGCCTCGGCTGGTACCCGGTGCTGCGCGCGGTCACGAACGTCGTGCTGCGCGACCTCAACACGACGCTCGTCGCGGAGCAGCTCGTGCGCGGGGCGCCGGTCGTGTGCGTCGACCTCGTCGACTACGACGAGATCGCCCACCACGCCGGGCCGCTGCGCCCCGAGTCGCTCCGCGCCCTGGAAGGCCTCGACCGCGTCGTCGGGCTCTGGGAGCAGGTCGCCGCCGTGTCCCCGCGCCGGTACGACGTCGTCGTGCTGTCCGACCACGGGCAGTCGCTCGGGTCCACGTTCGAGCAGGTCGAGGGCCGGTCCTTCCTCGACGAGGTCCGTCGTCTGATGGCGCTCCGACCCGGCCCGCACGACGGCCCCCGCGCGGGCGAGGGCAGGTCGCGGGGCGAGGGGCGCCGTCGGGCCACGGCCCCGGACAGCGAGGCGTGGGGCCCGACGAACACGGCCCTCAACGCCCTGCGGCCCGCGGCGCCCGAGGCCGTCCCGGAGGGCGCGGGGCGCATGCTGGTCGGCCCGGACCGCTCCGAGCGACGCGGCGGTCCCGGGGCCGCCGCGCTGCCCGAGCTGCCCGAGGTCGCGGTGGTGGGGTCGGGCAACCTGGGCATGGTGTGGTTCCCGCGCGAGCCGCGGCGGCTCACCGGGGACGAGGTGCGCGCGCGGTGGCCCGCGCTGCTCCCGGGCCTCGTGGCCAGCCCCGCCGTCGGCGTCGTCGTCGAGCGCGGGACCGGCGGCGCGCTGCGGGCGCACGGACGGGGCGGCTCGCGCGACCTGCGGACCGGGGAGGTCGTCGGGCAGGACCCGCTCACGGGCTACGGGTCGCGAGCGGCGGCGGACCTGCTGCGCGTCGCGGACCTCGAGGACGCGGGCGACCTCGTGCTCGTCTCGCGCGTGGACGAGGTCGGGATGGTGCACGCGTTCGAGGGGCTGGTCGGGTCGCACGGCGGCCTCGGCGGGGCGCAGAACGAGGCCGTGCTCCTGCATCCCGCGCACCTGGCGCTGCCCGACGACGAGCTCGAGGACGTGGACGGCGCGCGCATGCTCGTCGGGGCCGAGGCGGTCCACCGGCGGCTCGTCGCCTGGCTCGGCGACCTCGGCCTGCGACCCGCCGCGCCCGCGGCGGAGGGGGAGCCGTGAGCGTCCGCGTGACCTGGCTCGGTCACTCGAGCGTCGTCCTCGACCTGGGCTCCGGCCGCGCCGGCGTCCCGGGCGTGCGGCTCGTCACCGACCCGCTCCTGCACCGGCACGCCGGGTTGCTGCGGCGGCGCGGGGAGCGGCCCGCCGCGGTGTGGCAGGGCAGCGACGCCGTCCTCCTCTCGCACCTGCACCACGACCACGCCGAGCTGCGCTCCCTGCGCCTCCTCGGCGACGTGCCCGTGCTCACCGCCCCGGCGAACGCGCGGTGGCTGCGGGCCCGGGGCCTGCGCGGCGTCGGGCTCGACGACGCGTGGCACGCGGTCGGTCCGGCCGCGGCGGGGGTCGAGGTGCGCCTCGTGACGGCGGTGCACGGGCACCGGCCGATGCCGCACCGGCCCAACGCGGCGAACGGGCACCTCGTGCGGTCCGACGGTCCGCGCGGCGTGCGGGTGTGGGTCGTCGGGGACACCGAGCACTACCCGGACATGGTCCACCTCCCGGAGCTCGCGGGCGGCCCCGTGGACGTCGCGCTCGTCCCGGTGGGCGGGTGGGGCCCGCGCCTGTCGGGCGGGCACCTCGGCCCCGCGCAGGCGGCGCGGGTGTGCGCCGAGGTGGGCGTCGGCGTCGCGATCCCGGTGCACTGGGGCACGCTGCACGCGCCCGGCGGGCGGCACCTCCCGCGCGGCTGGATGGACCACGCGGGGGCGGCGTTCGAGGGCGCCGCGCAGCGCGAGGCGCCGGGCACGCGGGTCGTGGTGCTGCGACCGGGGGAGGCGTGGTCGTCGTCCGGCGACGCGCGAGACGCGTGACACGCCGAGGTGCGCGTTCCGGGATCGAACACGTGTTCGGCTAGAGTTGTGCACAGGGCCCGCCGCGGCGGGCCCAGGACGCCGGTCCAGCACGACGATCCACAGGTTCGCGGGTCGCCGGAGCCGCGTGTCGGTGGCTGCCCGTAGCGTCGGGCCACAACGAACAGATGAACGTCGAACCGAAGGTGGACTGACATGCCCGCACCCGCAGACCGCGAGAAGGCGCTCGAGGCAGCCCTCGCCCAGATCGACCGGAGCTTCGGCAAGGGCTCCGTCATGCGCCTCGGCGAGGAGGGCCGCGCTCCCGTCGAGGTCATCCCCACGGGGTCCATCGCGCTCGACATCGCGCTCGGGATCGGCGGCCTGCCGCGCGGGCGCGTCATCGAGGTGTACGGCCCGGAGTCCTCCGGCAAGACGACCGTCGCGCTGCACGCGGTGGCGAGCGCGCAGCGCGCGGGCGGCATCGCGGCGTTCATCGACGCCGAGCACGCGCTCGACCCCGAGTACGCCAAGAAGCTCGGCGTGGACACCGACGCGCTGCTCGTCTCCCAGCCCGACACGGGGGAGCAGGCGCTCGAGATCACGGACATGCTCATCCGCTCGGGCGCGCTCGACATCATCGTCATCGACTCCGTCGCGGCCCTCGTGCCCAAGGCCGAGATCGAGGGCGAGATGGGCGACAGCCACGTCGGCCTCCAGGCCCGCCTCATGTCGCAGGCGCTGCGCAAGATCACGGGTGCGCTCAACGCGTCCGGGACGACGGCGATCTTCATCAACCAGCTCCGCGAGAAGATCGGCGTCTTCTTCGGCTCGCCCGAGACGACGACCGGTGGCAAGGCGCTGAAGTTCTACGCGTCCGTCCGGCTCGACATCCGCCGCATCGAGACGCTCAAGGAGGGTACCGACGCGGTCGGCAACCGGACCCGCGTCAAGGTCGTCAAGAACAAGATGGCCCCGCCCTTCAAGCAGGCCGAGTTCGACATCCTCTACGGCGTCGGCATCTCGCGCGAGGGCGGCCTCATCGACATGGGCGTGGAGCACGGGTTCGTGCGCAAGTCCGGGTCGTGGTTCACCTACGGCGGCGACCAGCTCGGCCAGGGCAAGGAGAACGCGCGCTCGTTCCTGCGCGACAACCCGGACCTCGCCAACGAGCTCGAGAAGAAGATCAAGGAGAAGCTCGGCGTCGGCGCCAAGGTCGACGCGCCGGCCGACCCGGCTGCGGGCGTGACGGTCGCGGCCGACGGTGCTGCGGCTCCCGCTGCGGCGAACGCACCGGCCGCGGCCGCCAAGGGGAAGAAGTCGCCGTTCTGATCGGCGGGCAGGGCGGGGACGAGGGCGTCGAGCGCTCCGACCCGCCCGAGGTGGACGACGGGCGTCGTGCCGGCCGCAAGGCTGCGCGGCGCCCGCGCCCGACCCTCCACGAGCTCGTCGAACGGGGCGAGATCAGCGACGCCGATCTCGCCGAGCGTGCTCGGGAGACGGTGCTGCGCATCCTCACGGCCGCACCGAAGAGCCGCGCGGAGCTCGCGCAGTCCCTCGCGCGCAAGGGCTATCCGGAGCACGTCGTGCTGCCGATCCTCGACCGCTTCGAGGAGGTGGGTCTGGTGGACGACGCGCAGTACGCCGAGATGATCGTCCGCACCCGGCACGCCGAGCGCGGGCTGTCCCGCCGCGCGATCTCGACCGAGCTGCGGCGCCGCGGCATCGACGGCGAGGTCGGCGCCGCGGCGCTCGAGCAGGTCGACGACGACTCCGAGGCCGACGCGGCGCTCGAGCTGGCGCGCACGCGCCTCGCCCGCACGCGCGGCCTCGACCGCGACGTGCGGGTGCGCCGGACCGTCGGGGCGCTCGCCCGCAAGGGCTACAGCCCGTCGCTGGCCTTCGAGATCGTCCAGCGCGAGCTCGACGCCGAGACCGTCGAGCCCCCGCTCGACTGAGTCCGTCAGCGGGTGGCGGAGACCGCGGGCGCGTCCTCGGTCGGTCCACCCGCGACGACCGTGGGGTTGCCGATGCCGGGGCCGGCGGCGGTCGCACCCGCGGTGCGACCGCTGAGGAAGCGGGAGAGCCAGCGCGCCACGAGCGTGAGCAGCCAGTTGATGACGATGAAGATCACCGCGGCGAGCACGAGCGACTGCAGGATGTTGCCGTTGCCGACGCCGTAGAGCTGCGCGGCCCGCAGGAGCTCGTTGTACGTGATGATCTGCCCGAGCGCCGAGTCCTTGAGGACGACGACGAGCTGGGACACGAGCGCGGGGAGCATCGCGATGAGCGCCTGCGGGAGCTGGATCGACCGCAGCGTCTGTCCGGCGGTGAGCCCGATCGCGAGCCCGGCCTCGCTCTGGCCTCGCGGGAGGTTCCCGACGCCCGAGCGGACCAGCTCCGCGATGACGGAGCCGTTGTAGAGCACGAGCGCGAAGACCACCGCGAGGAACGGCGCGTCGTCGACCTTGCTCAGACCCAGCAGCAGCCAGAAGAAGATCATCATGAGCAGCACGGGGACGGCGCGGAAGAACTCGACCACGACGCCGCTCACGATGCGCACGGCGCGCAGGTGCGAGAGCCGCCCGGTGCCGAACACGAGGCCGAACGCGAGCGCGCCGACGATCGCGAAGCCGGCGGCGCGCAGCGTGTTCTGCAGGCCCGGGATGAAGTAGTACTGCCAGGCGTCCGACGTGAACAGCGAGGACCACAGCTCCGGGGCGAGCTGGCCCTTGCGGCCGAGCGCGACGAGCACGAGCGCCGCGACGCCGAGCACGACGACCGCGCCGATCACGTTCCCGACGAGGATCGCGCGCCGGGCGCGAGGGCCGGGGGCGTCGAAGAGGACGGACTGCTGGGTGCTCATCGGCGGACCGCCAGTCGGTTCGAGAGGGACGTGGTGAGCAGGCCGATGGGGATGACGAGGACGACGTAGCCGATCGCGAACGTCAGGAAGATCCCGTAGATGTAGTTCGAGTTGAACTCGATCATGTTCTTCATGAGGCTCGATGTCTCCGTCGTCACGCTCGCCGCCGCCGCGACGGTGGAGTTCTTCAGCAGCGCGATGAGCGTGTTGCCGAGGGGCGCGACGGAGCCGCGGAACGCCTGGGGCAGGATGACGAGGCGCGCCGCGGGCAGGAACGACAGGCCGATCGCACGCGCCGCCTCGGCCTGACCGATCGGCACCGTGTTCACGCCCGACCGGATGGACTCGCAGACGAACGCGGCGTGGTAGATGGAGAGGCCCAGGACGGCGAGCCGGAAGAAGTTCGCCGCGAAGTCTGGCGCGAGCGTGACGTTGAGCTGGCCCCACAGCCCCAGCACCATGAACGTCATGATGATCGTCAGCGGGGTGTTGCGGAACACGTTGACGTACGCGGTCCCCGCCCAGCGCAGGCTCGGCACGGGGGAGATGCGCATGAGCGCGAGCGCCGTGCCCAGCACGAGCGACAGGATCGCCGCCCAGAACGTCAGCTGGATGTTGACCCAGAACGCGCCGAGCACGTCGTACTCCCGGGCGAGCGCCCAGGTCTGCGACAGGTAGTCACCCACGGTTGGTGGTCCTCCGGGAGGGTATGTGCCGGGCCGAGTCGACGGCCCGGCGGCCGGGGGAGCGGCGCGCCGTCGCGCGGCTCCCCCGGCCGTGGACGGTCAGGCGCAGGGGTCGACCGTCGGCGGGTTCTCGCTGGCGTTGGGCGTGTACCCGGTGCCCTCGGTGTTCTTGGTGACGAACTCCTCCCAGGAGCCGTCCTCGATCATCTTCTCGATCGCGGTGTTGACGTCCTCGCAGATGTCGTTGTCCTGCGGGAGCCCGACGCCGTAGCGCTCGGTCGAGAACGGCGCCCCGACGACCTTGACCTTGCCCTTGTTGGCGGGCTGGGCCGCGAGGCCCGCGAGGATGATGTCGTCGGTCGTGACGGCGTCGACCTGGCCCGCGGTGAGGGCGGTGACGCACTCCGCGTACCCGGGGCGCTCGAGGAGCTGCACGCCCGCGGCGTACTCGTCCTTGATGCGCTGCGCCGACGTCGAGCCCGTGACGGAGCACAGGTTCTTGCCCTCGAGCGACTCCGGCCCGGTGATGTCGGTGTTGTCCTCGGCGACGAGCAGGTCCTGCCCGGCCACGAAGTACGGACCGGCGAACGCGACCGTCTCCTTGCGCGTGTCGGTGATGGAGTAGGTCGCGAAGATCATGTCGACCTGGCCGGTCTGGAGCATCGTCTCGCGCTGGGCGGACGGCGCCTCGACCCACTCGATCTGGTCCTCGCCGTAGCCGAGCTCGCCTGCCACGTACGTGGCGACGTCGACGTCGAAGCCCGTGTAGGTGGAGCCGTCCTGGTACCCGAGCCCCGGCTGGTCGAACTTGATGCCGATCTTGATCGAGCCCTCGGCGCCACCGCCGGTGTCGCCCGTGTCGGTGGCCGTGTCGGTCGCGTCGTCGTCGCCGCCGCCGACCTCGCCGCCGCCGCACGCCGCGAGCGTGAGCGCGGTGAGAGCGGCCAGCACGGCAGCACCTGCGTGTCGTGTGCGCATCGTTCCTACCCTTCGTGAGTGGTGGCCGCCCGTCGAAGGTGTGCCTCGACGGTCGACCGGGTTCTGGGGCTGTCGGGCCGGGCTCGTGCGTGCCCGGTGGGTCAGTGGGTGAGGATCTTCGAGAGGAAGTCCTTGGCGCGGTCGCTCGTGGGCGCCGTGAAGAACACCTCGGGGTGGGCCTCCTCGACGATCTGGCCGTCGGCCATGAAGACGACCCGGTTCGCGGCCTTGCGGGCGAAGCCCATCTCGTGCGTGACGACGATCATCGTCATGCCCTCCTTGGCGAGCGCGACCATGACGTCGAGGACCTCGTTGATCATCTCCGGGTCGAGCGCCGACGTGGGCTCGTCGAAGAGCATCACCTTGGGCTGCATCGCGAGCGCGCGGGCGATGGCGACACGCTGCTGCTGCCCGCCCGAGAGCTGGGCGGGCATCTTCTGGGCCTGGTTCTTCACGCCGACGCGGTCGAGCAGCGCGAGCGCACGGTCCTTCGCGACCTTCCCCTTCTCGCGGCGCACCTTGACGGGGCCGAGCGTGACGTTGTCGAGGATCGTCTTGTGGGCGAAGAGGTTGAAGGACTGGAAGACCATGCCGACGTCGGAGCGCAGCCGCGCGAGCGCCTTGCCCTCCTCGGGCAGCGGCTCGCCGTCCACCAGGATCTCGCCGGAGTCGATCGTCTCCAGCCGGTTGATCGCCCGGCAGAGCGTCGACTTGCCCGACCCCGAGGGGCCGATGACGACGAGCACCTCCCCGCGCCGGACGGTCAGGTTGATGTCGCGGAGCACGTGCAGCTCCCCGAAGTGCTTGTTGACGTCGCGCAGCTCGACGAGCGGCTCACCGAGGACCTGCTCGGCGGGGCGGGGCTGAGCGTCCTGCGCGCTGCGCTGCGCGTCGGACGGCGAAGAGGTTTCGTCGGCCATTCCTGGACACTATGTCCCTTCTGTTGCACGGTGCCACCTCATCCGGCAACAGTCGGGCAACAGTTCCGTAACACGGCACCCGGCGCCGTACCCTGGACGGTGATGTCCACGATCGCCCCCGCCCCCGTCCCGGCCGCACTCGCGCCTCGCGCCGTCCCCGCCGCGTCGGCCGACGACGCGCGCCCGCGCACCTACGTCGTCCGCACGCTCGGCTGCCAGATGAACGTCCACGACTCCGAGCACATGGCCGGGATGCTGGAGGAGGCGGGCTACACGCGCGCGAGCGCGGACGACGAGGCCGCGAACCGCGCCGACGTCGTCGTCATCAACACGTGCGCCGTCCGGGAGAACGCCGCGACGCGTCTCTACGGGAACCTCGGCCAGCTCGCCTCGGTGAAGGCCGCGCGGCCCGGGATGCAGATCGCCGTGGGCGGCTGCCTCGCCCAGAAGGACCGCGGCACGATCGTCGAGAAGGCGCCGTGGGTCGACGTCGTCTTCGGCACGCACAACCTCGACGCGCTGCCCGTGCTGCTCGAGCGGGCGCGCCACAACGAGGCGGCCCAGGTCGAGATCGCCGAGTCGCTGCAGGTGTTCCCGTCCACGCTGCCGACCAAGCGGGAGTCGGTCTACGCGGGCTGGGTGTCGATCAGCGTCGGCTGCAACAACACGTGCACGTTCTGCATCGTCCCCCACCTGCGCGGCAAGGAGCGCGACCGGCGCCCGGGCGAGGTCCTCGCCGAGGTCGGGGCGCTCGTCGAGGCCGGAGCCATCGAGGTCACCCTGCTCGGCCAGAACGTCAACAGCTACGGCGTCGAGTTCGGCGACCGCGGCGCGTTCGCCAAGCTCCTGCGCGCGTGCGGGACGATCGACGGCCTCGAGCGCGTCCGGTTCACGTCGCCGCACCCGGCCGCGTTCACCGACGACGTCATCGCGGCCATGGCCGAGACGCCGAACGTCATGCCCCAGCTCCACATGCCGCTCCAGTCGGGCTCCGACCGGATCCTGCGCGCGATGCGCCGCTCCTACCGCTCCGAGCGGTTCCTCGGGATCCTCGACCGGGTGCGGGCGGTCATGCCCGACGCCGCGATCACCACCGACATCATCGTGGGCTTCCCGGGCGAGACCGAGGAGGACTTCGCGGAGACGATGCGCGTCGTCGAGGCCTCGCGCTTCTCCTCGGCCTTCATGTTCCAGTACTCGCCCCGCCCCGGCACGCCCGCCGCGACCATGGACGAGCAGCTCCCCAAGGAGGTCGTGCAGGAGCGGTTCGAGCGGCTCCAGGCGCTCCAGGAGCGCATCGCGGGCGAGGAGTCGGCCCGTCAGGTCGGCCGGACGATCGACGTGCTCGTGGGTGAGGGCGCGGGACGCAAGGACGGCGCGACGCACCGCGTGACCGGCCGCGCCCCCGACAACCGGCTCGTGCACCTCGCGCTCCCCGAAGACGTCGTGTCCGGGGTGCCCGACGACGCCGCGTCCGCCGGCGCGGGAACGCCCGGGTCCGTCGACCCGCGCCTCGCGGACGACGTCGACGCCCGCCTGCCGCGGCCCGGCGACGTCGTCACGGTCGAGGTCACGCGCTCCGCGCCGCACCACCTCATCGCCGACTCGGCGCTCGCGGGCGGCACGTTCGCGGTGCGTCGCACCCGCTCCGGCGACGCGTGGGCGACGCGCGAGCGCGCCCGTCTCGGCGGTGGCGACGACGACCACGGGCACGGTCACGGCGGTGGCGCCGCGTCCGGTCCCGTCGTCCTCGGCCTCCCCACGCTCCGCGCCTGAGCAGCGAACCCCGCGGGTGGCACCGGCCGCCCGCGCCGGGACGTCCTGACCGGCGTCAGTCGTCGAGCGTCCCCGGGGGGAGCTGCGCGCCGATGGCGTGGAAGAGCTGTACGGCGGTGCCGAGGCCGCACGAGACGGTCTGGGCGAGCTGGTCGTCCGTCGCGCCGTGCTCGAGGTCCACGGAGACCTCGGCGTAGAGCGCGAGCCGGCCCGCCTCCTCGCGGACGTAGACCTTGGGCCAGATGCGCTCGCGGTTCCAGTCGTTCACGGCCTGCAGCGTCACGAGCCGGGACTCGAGGGGGAGCGACGTCGACCAGCGCCCCCGCACCTGGAGGATCTCGGAGCGGTCGCCGAGCAGCAGGAACCAGAAGCGGTGCCCGTCCCACGTCCCGGTGATGTCCCCGTCGTCGTCCACGCGGAAGTGGTAGCCGCGACGGGTGAGGTGGTCGCCGATGCGCGCCATCGACAGCGCGCGCGGCAGCTCCTCCTCGCGCGGGAGCGAGTCGGGCGCCTTGGGGCGGCGGTTGCCGAACAGGCGCGTGAACCAGTTGGTACGGGCCTGCGTCATGGCGCCTGCCTCGCCGGGTCGGGGTAGAACTCGTCGAGCGCGTCGAAGAACATCGACCCGGTGCTCAGCCCGCACTGGAGGAGCTGGTCGAGCTGGTCGTCCGTCACGCCGTGCTCGAGGTCCACGGTCACCTCGGTGAAGACCTGGATCATCCCGTTGTCGCGCACGCGCGTGTACGTCTTGGGCCAGATCCGGTCCGCGTTCCACTCGTTGCAGAACTCGAGGATCTCCTCCAGCCGCTCGAGGGCGAGGTCACGGTTCCACTGACCGCGGACCTGCAGGATCTCGTCGCCGTGGCCGAAGAGCAGGAAGTAGAACAGCCGTCCGTGCCACAGCCCGCCGACGTCGCCGTCGGAGTCGACGAAGTAGCTGTAGCCGCTGTCGGTGATCCACTCGACGACCCGCGAGAGGGACAGGGGAGTCGGGGGACGCAGCACGTCCGTCGCGACCTGACCCAGCTCCCGCGCCAGGAGGTCCTCGACCTGCGACTGCAGCTCGTCCCCGGCGCGGCCGGTCACACCGCCGCCGTCCGGAGCCCCGCCGGGATCACCGTCCCGCCGGTCGTCGTCGTCCCGCGCCCCGAAGAACCTCACCCACCCACCGTACTCGCGCACGCCCCCGGACGTCGCATCGCCGACGTCGTCGCGACGACCGCTACGGTGGGCGCGTGACCGTCCGCGCCGTCGTCCTGCCCGGCACCCCGCTCCTCGTCCCCGGCGCGGCGGGCGCCGCCTCGGTGCTCGACGCCACGCGCACCGCGGCGCTCCTGGCGCTGGGTCGACTGGTGGACGGCGTCCCGCCTCCGCGGAGAGCCCGGTCCGCCCTGGCCCCCGTGGTCGTCGTGGCGCCGGGAACCGCGCGGACGCGGGGACCGGCACGGGCGTCGCTCGCGGCGGCGGGCGTCGCGGACGCCTGGCTCGACACCGCGTGGGCCGTCGCGACACGTGCGCAGGGACCGGGCTCGGCCGTGGCGGGGACGGCTGCGTCGGTCGGGCTCCTCGCCCTCGCCGGCGCCGGCTGGACGGGGCCCGCCGACGTCGTCGAGCTCGACGACGACCCGGCCGCCGCGCGCGCGCTCGGCGCCGACCTCGCGCGGCAGGGAGCGCGGCTCGTCGTCGTGCACGACCCGCGGAGCGCGGCACCGGACGCCGTGCTCGCCGGTTTCGGCGCGACGCCCGGCACCGGCCACCGCCACGTCGCGACCGGGGAGTACGAGGGGCGCGGCTACGAGGTGCGCTGGTACGACGACGGCGCCCTCGCCGCGCCGGGGCCGGCCAGGTCCGTCAGCCGCTGAGCCCCGCCCCGACGGCGGCGGCGTCCTGCTCGCGCCCGAGACGACGCAGCGTCGCGACGAGCTCGTTCGCGACCATCGTCCGCGCGTCGCGGTCGTGGACGATCGCGAAGCCCTCCATCGCGGACTCGAGGAGGTCGACGGCGTCCGCGTCCGCGCCGGCCTCGCTCCGGGAGCGACCCGCGAGCCAGAACGCGTGCGCGGCGTCGGCGACCTGGCCGGCGCGGGCGAACTCCTCGGCCACCGCCTCGGCGAGCGTGGCCGCGGCGTCGAGCTCTCCCGCGGTCGCCAGCAGCCGGGCACGGGTGTCCCGCAGGTCGCGGCGCTCCCGCTCGTCGGCCGCGGAGTCCCGTTCGACGAGGTCGGCCGCGCGCGGAGCCTGATCGGAGGCGTCCGGGACCGGCGCGTCGAGGTCGTCGAGCGTGCGCTGGAGCTGCGCGAGCGCGCCGGTCACTTCGCCGCGCCCGGCCTCCAGCCGCGCGTACGCACGCACGACCGGCCCGACGAACCGGGGCGCGACACCGCCGGCGCGCACCAGCGCGAGCGCGTGCACGAACGCCGGGGCGGCACCCTCGTCGTCGCCCTCGACGGCCGCGAGCTGGGCGGCCTCGGCGAGCGCGAACCCTGCCCGGTCGAGGTGGCCCGCCGCCTCCAGCAGCGCCGACGCGCGCCGCAGGAGCTGCGCGGCGCGCACCGGGTCCTCGCGCGTGACCTCGTCGGCGAGCCGGAGAAGTCCCTCGGCGTCGGTGGGCTCGTCCGTGGCGTGCCCGGCGTCGTCCGCGCCGAGCGCGGTGCGCGCGAGGTCCGCGCCCGGGACGTCACCGGTGGGCGACGGGGCCGGGCCGTCCGACGAGAGCACCGCCGCCCGGTCGTCCGCCACATCGGCGCCGCGGACGGTCGGTCCGGCCGGAGCACCGACCACGGGCTCCGGTGCGGCCGACAGGACCGAGAGGTCCACGGGCAGGGAGCGGGTCCCGTGGTCCCACGCGGCGCGGAGCCGCTCCGACGCGGCGGTCGTGCCGTTGCGCTCGTCGAACGCGCGCGCGAGCCCGGTGGCCTCGCGACGCGCCCAGTCGTCGAGCTCCGCGACGGTCGTCGCCGGCACGTCGCGCAGGGCGAGCGGCGCGTCCGCGTGCTCGGCCCGCAGCACGCCCGTCGCGACGCTCACGCTCGTGAGGAAGCCGAGCCGGTCGCCCGGCGAGTCGGCCTCGGTCAGGAACGTCTGGTGCTCGGCGAGCAGGCGCAGCGCGCGCGACGCGTTGCCCGTGCGCGCGAGGAACTCGACGTGCCGGCCCTTCGGCCCCGTCATCGACACGCCGGTGTCGAGGTGCCGCACCCCGCGCCGGTGCGTGCGGGCGGCCGCCTCCGCGTCGCCGACCTCCAGGTACGCGAGCTGCAGGTGGGAGAGCATGTCGCCGGGCTCCGTGGCGCACGAGGGCGACCCCTGGAGCACCTGCTCGAGGAGCCGGATGCCCTCCTCGTGGCGCCCCGTCTCGAAGAGGTACGCGGCGCGGTCGCCCGGCTCGCACGCCTCGCACTGGGAGTACTCGTCCCGCGGGGTCGCGACCCACGCGCGATAGGCGTCCTCGACGTCCGCGCCGCCGCGCTCGCGAGCCCACTCGAAGCGCTCCAGCGCGACGGCGTTCGTGCCGTTCCCGGCGAGCGCGTAGCGCCGCGCCATGTCGTCGAGCGTGCGCTCGATCTGCGCGGCGGGGACCGTGGGGAACTCCATGAGGTGCCCGACCATCCACTTGAACGACCAGAAGAGCGAGTGCGCGTCCTCGGCGTCGAAGTGCTCGGGGTGCTCGTCCCACCAGCGGAGCATCTTGGTGAACGGCAGGTAGGCCTTGGTGACCTCGCCGCCCCAGACGAAGGACTCGACGAGGACGAAGAGCGCGTACGCGCGCGCCCCGTCCGGCCCCTCGGCCTCCACGCGCTCCACCTCGGCCGCGGCGGCCGTGGAGCGCGCGAGGCCGTAGGGCATGCGGCGGACGTCGTACAGGGCGGCGTTCACCTGGTCGACGGACCGGGTCATCGGTTCTCCTCGTCGGTGTGCGGGTCGGTGTGCGGGTCGGTGTGCTGGTCGGGGCGGGGAGTCGCGAGGGCGCGGGCCAGCAGGAGCGACAACGAGTCGTTCATGAGCGCGGCCTCGACCGGCTGCAGCGGCTTTCCCGAGGCCAGCACCGCCGTGACGTACAAGGACCGCGCGCCGGCGGCACGGACCTCGGCGTCGGGGCTCGCGAGCAGGTCGCGCACGGTGTCGTTGGCGTCGTTCAGGACGAGCCGGCGCGGTCGGGCCGGTCCGCTGATCCCCGCGAGGATCTCGCCCCAGAGGTCGTCGGTCTCGGCCACCCGGGCCGCCTCGCGCGCGTGGTCGCCGTCACGGTCGTGCAGCAGCATCGCCGGCAGGGCGTCGGGCTCGTACCGGCGCAGCACCACGTCGCAGTCCTGCTCGGCGAGAGCGGCGTCGACCGACGCCAGCGCGTCCGCCACCTCGAGCTCGCGCAGCGGCTCGACCTCGGCGAGGACGTGCGCCACGTCGGTCGCGGCGACCGGCGACAACCGCCACCGAGGGAACCGTGCGGCGACGCGCTCGAGCAGGTCCGCGTCGTAGACGTACCCGCCGTTGACGACGGCGAGGCCCTGCGCGGCCGCGACCGGGGCGATGCGGCGGAACTCCTCGACGCTCGAGGTGTAGAGCAGGCGGCCCTCCGGGTGGGCCTCCGCGAGGTCGGCGAGCGTCCCGGTCCCGGCGGTCGTCTCGAACGGCAGCACGCGCGCCGCGACGTCGAGCATCTCGTCGTCGGTGAGCGCGAGCGCCCGGACCGCGAGGTGGTGGGTCTCCAGGAAGCGTCGCGCGAGGACGGTGTCCGCCGCGAGCGTCTCGAGCAGCCACCGGCGGACCTGCGCGCCGAGCGCGTCCCGGGTCGCGAGCAGGACCTCGTCCTCGTACAGGCCCTCGCGGGACGCGGTCGGACGCAGCACGGACGCGTCGAGGACGCACCGGACGAAGAACGCCCACGGGGGCAGCAGGTCGTCGACCGCGCTGCCGAGCAGCATGCGCTTGAGGTAGACCCGGTGCCGCGCCGCGGTCGTCGGTGCGACCGCCGCGGGCAGCACGTACGCGACGCCGGACAGCCCCGCGAGGGGCAGGTCGAGGTCGATCCGGGCGAGCGGAGCGAAGCCGAGCGTCCGCTCGGCGTAGCCCGTGAGCGCCGCGTCGCGCGCCGCGGGCGTCGGGTGCGCGGCGCGCCACGGGAGCTCGTCGCCGCTCAGCCGGCGCAGCACGACGCGCGCGTCCGCACCGACCGCGTCCGCGCCGCCCGGCGCCTCGTCGAGGCGCGTCTCGACGAGCAGCTCGACGGGCAGGAGCGAGCCGAAGTCCTGCGCGAGCGCGACCACGGTCTCGGGAGCGAGCCAGTGCTCGGTGTCCCGGCGCGGGCGCAGGCGCACGACGCTCCCGGGTTCCACGGGGGCGTCCGGGTCGTCCGGGCCCAGCTCGACGAGCTCGTACCGCCCGTCCGCGCGGCCCCGCCAGCGCACCGGCGCGACCGGCGCGCCCGACGGGTCCGGGCGGGCCGAGCGCGAGACGAGCTCGATCTCGTCCGCGACCATGAACGCCGAGAGCAGCCCGATGCCGAACTGGCCCAGGAACTCCTCGCGGCCCGAGCCCAGCTCGACGTCGCGCTTGGAGCTGCGCCCGATGGTCGCGAGCAGCTCCTGCGCCTCGTCGCGGGTCAGGCCCACTCCCGAGTCGTGCACCTCGAGACCGCCGTCCGCGAGCGGGCGCAGCAGGATGCGGCTCGGCGCCTCCGGGCCCTCCAGCGCGACCCGCGCCGTGATCGCGTCGACCCCGTTCTGCAGGAGCTCGCGCAGGTAGACGCGCGGGCTGGAGTACAGGTGCCGGGCGAGGAGGTCGACGACGCCGCGCAGGTCGACCTGGAACGCCGCCGTCGCCTCCCCGCCCGGGGCCGTGCCGTGCGGGGAGCCCCCGCCGTCGGTGCGCTCGTGCGCCGCGCTCACCGCGCGTCGACGTCGGCGCCGTCGGTGACGACGGCCTGCGCCGCGGTGTCGGGGAAGCGCTCGTCGAGCGCGTCGAAGAACTGCAGGCCCGTGAACAGGCCGCACTCGACGAGCTGGCCGAGCTGGTCGTCGGCGACGCCGAACTCGAGGTCCGTGGCGACCTCCGTGTACACGGCGACCTGGTCGTCCTCGACGCGCGTGTAGACCTTGGGCCAGATCTTGTCGCGGTTGAACTCGTTGGCGACGAGCACGACCTGCGCCTCGGCGGCCGCGGGCAGCGTCCGGTTCCACCGGCCGCGGACCTGCAGGATCTCCTGCTTCTCGCCCATGAGGAAGAAGAAGAACACCTTGCCGTCCCAGTTGCCGCCGAGGTCCCCGTCGGAGTCGACGAAGTACCGCCAGTCGCGGCTCTTGAGGAACGCCTCGACCCGCTCGCGCGTGACCGGCGCGTTCTGGCTGGTCGGGGCGGCGTCCGGCTTGGTGAAGAAACCCATGTCTCGAGTCCTTGTCGTCGGTGTGTGCGTCCGTGCGCCACCCGCGAGAGGGCGGGTCGGGGCACGCGACGGGGTCGGTGGCGGGCCCGCGAGCAGGGGGACCGTCCACCGGACACACTACGCATCACCGCCCACACGACCCAGGCTCGGACCACCCGGCCGGTACCGTTGCGCGGGTGAAAACCGAGCACGACCCGACCGGCGCGCAGCACCGCGACGACCCGCACGGCCGTCGCGTCGTCGTCGCCGTCGTGGGACCGACCGCGACGGGCAAGTCGGACCTCGCCCTCGACCTGGCCGAGCGGCTGTCCGTGCCCGGCGCGGCGGCGGAGATCGTCAACGCCGACGCGTACCAGCTCTACCGCGGCATGGACGTCGGGACCGCGAAGGTCCCCGTCGACGAGCGCCGCGGGGTGCGCCACCACCTCCTCGACGTGCTCGACCCCGTCGAGGACGCGTCGGTCGCGCGCTACCAGGAGCAGGCGCGTCGGGCGCTCGACGAGATCGCCGCACGCGGGGCGCGCGCCGTCGTCGTCGGGGGGTCGGGACTCTACGTGCGCGCCCTCCTCGACGACATGCGGTTCCCCGGCACCGACCCCGCCGTGCGCGCGGCGCTCGAGGCGCGCGCCGAGAGGGAGGGGACGCGCGCGCTGCACGACGAGCTCGCCCGGCGCGACCCGGCGGCCGCCGCGAGCATCGGCCCTGCCAACACGCGGCGGATCGTGCGCGCCCTGGAGGTCATGGAGCTCACCGGGGCGCCGTTCACGGCGAACCTCCCGCGGCAGGCCTTCGTGCGCCCGACCGTCCAGCTCGGCCTCGACTGCGACCGGACGGTGCTGGACGCGCGCGTCGCGGGCCGCGTCGAGCGGATGTGGGCGCAAGGGCTCGTCGACGAGGTCCGCCGGGTCGAGGCGCGGGGCATGGGGCGCACGGCGCGCCGCGCCGTCGGGTACGCCGAGGTGCTGTCCGCGCTTCACGGGGAGACGACGGAGGAGGCCGCGCGCGAGGCGGTCACCGCCAACACGCGCCGCCTCGCGCGCAAGCAGATGGGCTGGTTCGGGCGGGACCCTCGCGTGCACTGGCTCGACGCGCAGTCCCCGACCCGTGTCCAGGACGCCCTCGCCCTCGTCGCCGCGGCCGACGAGCACGCCGCCGCGCCCGACCGGGGCGCGGCCACGGAGGCGGACGAAGCGGACAGCGCCGTCCCGGTGCGCCGTAGTCTGGGCTCATGACGCGCACCCGCTTCACCAAGGGCCACGGGACCCGCAACGACTTCGTGCTGCTCGCGGACACGACGGGCGAGCTCGACCTCACGCCCGAGCTCGTGCGCGCGCTCGCGGACCGCCGCGGCGGGATCGGCGGCGACGGCGTCATCCGCCTCGTCCCGACGGCGCTCGTGCCGGAGTCGCGCGAGGTGCTCGCGGAGGACCCGCACGCCATCTGGTTCATGGACTACCGCAACGCCGACGGCTCCGTCGCCGAGATGTGCGGCAACGGCGTGCGCGTGTTCGCCGCGTTCGCCGAGCGGCTCGGCCTCGTGAGCTTCGCGGGCGGGACCGAGGTCCCCGTCGGGACACGCGCGGGCGTCAAGCGCGTGCGCAAGGAGGACGACGGCTGGTTCGCGGTCGACATGGGCCCGTGGTTCCTCCCGGGCGGGCGGCCCGCGCTGCACGACGGGTACGACGCGACCGTCGTCGTCCGTGGCTGGGAGGTCCCGCGCCCCGCGCTGAGCGTCGACCTGGGCAACCCGCACACGGTCCTCGCCGTCGCGCGCGAGGACGTGCTGGCGCGCGCGGACCTCACCCAGGCGCCGGTCGTCGAGCCGCACCCGGCGCACGGCACCAACGTCGAGCTCGTGGTGCCGCTGGGCGAGACGACGGCCGACGACGGCACGCTCGTCGGGCGCGTCCGCATGCGCGTGCACGAGCGCGGCGTCGGGGAGACGCCGTCGTGCGGCACCGGTGCGTGCGCCGCGGCGCTCGCGGTCCGCGTCTGGGGCGGTCCGGACGCGCCGGACACCTGGCTCGTCGACGTCCCGGGCGGGACGGTCCGCGTCCGGGCGCTCGAGGGCGACCGCGTCGAGCTCGCCGGGCCCGCCGAGCTCGTCTACTCGGGCGAGGTCGACCTCGCGTCGTTCCTGCCGGTACCGGCCGCGCCGGCGCCCGAGCGCGCCGCCGACGGCGAGACGTCGCCCGGACCCGACGAGCCCGCCGCCGTCGAGGTGCCTGCGCCCGCGGACGGTCGCGCGCCCGAGACGGCGGAGACGGACCGCGCGTCCGCCTGACCGCCGGGCTCAGGCCGGGGCCACGACCTCCAGCACCCGGAAGCCCTTCGCGCTCGCGGCGCGCTCGACGACCGCGCCCGGCAGCAGGGGCGGCAGCGCCTCGGCGAGCCACCGCTGGAGCGAGTCCGACCCGAGGTTGCGCTGCACGACGAGGTGCGCGCTCGCGCCCGGCGCGAGGCGCGGCAGCCAGTGCAGCAGCATCGCGTGGAGGACGTCCTTGCCGACGCGGATCGGCGGGTTCGACCACAGCGCGGCGAACGCGACGTCGTCGGGCACGTCGTCGGGGACGACCGCGCGGACGTTCGACAGGCCGAGCCGCTCCGCGTTGCGCCGCACGAGATCGAGCGCGCGCTCGTTGACGTCGACGGCCCACACGGTCGCGGCCGGGGCCTCCAGGGCCATCGTCAGGGCGACCGGGCCCCAGCCGCAGCCGAGGTCGAGGACGTGCGCCGCGCCGCCGTCGGACCCGCCGTCCGCGCGGGCGGACCGGGCCGCCACGACGTCGTCGAGCGGTGGGGTGGTGCGCAGCAGGACCTGCGTGCCGAGGTCGAGGCGGCCGGGGGAGAAGACGCCGGACGCGACCTCGACCTCGACGTCCCGGCCCGCGAGCCGCACGGAGATCGTGCGGCGCTCGGCGGCGGACGCCGGCTTCGCGGTGAAGTAGTGGTCCTGCGTGCCGTCGTGCGCGGGGTCGACGGCGGGGTCCTGGTCCTCGGTCACGTCGGCCGATCCTACGCGGGCGGGCGCGCGGACGAGGGCGGCCGGGCGCGTCGGCGCGGGGCTCACCCGCTTATCCGCTGGCCCCGGGACGATTTCCCGTGCCACGCTTGTTGTGCCAACCGGGCGCACGCGCGCCCCTCCCCGACGAAAGGCGGCACATGAGCGCTACCCCGGCGAACACACCGGCGAACCCCACCCCGGCTCAGGACGAGCCGACCGGCGCGACGCGGGACATCGCGAGCGACGTCGTGGCACGGGTGCTCGCTCGGGCCGGGACGGCGCGCGCCGAGGGCGGCACGGTCCACGCACGGCACGACGGCGAGCAGCTCGAGCTCGAGGAGCGCAGCGCGCTGCGCCGCGTGGTCGGTCTGTCGACTGAGCTCGAGGACGTCACCGAGGTCGAGTACCGGCAGCTGCGCCTCGAGAAGGTCGTGCTCGTCGGGTTGTGGAGCCCCGGCTCCGACCCGCGCGAGGACGGCGCGCCCACGTCCGCGGAGGAGGCCGAGATCTCGCTGCGCGAGCTCGCGGCCCTCGCCGAGACGGCGGGCTCCCAGGTGCTCGACGGCGTCATCCAGCGCCGCGCGAAGCCCGACCCGGGCACGTACCTCGGCTCCGGCAAGGCAGCCGAGCTGGCCGACGTCGTCGCCGCCAGCGGCGCCGACACGGTCGTGATCGACGGCGAGCTCGCGCCCTCCCAGCGGCGCGCGCTCGAGGACATCGTCAAGGTCAAGGTGATCGACCGGACCGCCCTGATCCTCGACATCTTCGCCCAGCACGCCAAGTCCCGGGAGGGCAAGGCGCAGGTCGAGCTCGCCCAGCTCGAGTACCTCCTCCCGCGCCTGCGCGGGTGGGGCGAGTCGATGTCCCGGCAGGCCGGTGGCCAGGTCGGCGGGGCGGGCGCGGGCATGGGCTCGCGTGGTCCGGGTGAGACGAAGATCGAGCTGGACCGCCGCCGCATCCGCAACCGCATGGCCAAGCTGCGCCGGGAGATCCAGGCGATGGCCCCGGGCCGCGAGACCAAGCGCGCGTCGCGCAAGCGGCACGCGATCCCGTCCGTCGCGATCGCGGGCTACACGAACGCGGGCAAGTCGAGCCTGCTCAACGCCATCACGGGTGCGGGCGTGCTCGTCGAGAACGCCCTGTTCGCGACGCTCGACCCCACGGTGCGCCGCACGCGCACCGAGGACGGTCGCGTGTACACGCTCGCCGACACCGTCGGGTTCGTGCGCGCCCTGCCGCACCAGCTCGTCGAGGCGTTCCGGTCGACGCTCGAGGAGGTCGGCGACGCCGACCTGCTGCTCCACGTCGTGGACGCCTCGCACCCCGACCCCGAGGGGCAGATCGCCGCGGTGCGCCACGTCCTGGCCGACATCCCGGGCGTGGAGGACGTGCCCGAGGTGATCGTGCTCAACAAGGCGGACGTCGCGGACCCCGAGACGATCGCGCGGATCCGGCTGCGCGAGCGGCGCACGGTGGTGGTCTCGGCGCACACGGGCGAGGGGATCGAGCACCTGCGCGAGCTCATCGCGCACGAGCTCCCGCGCCCGGACGTGGAGATCGACGTCGTCGTGCCCTACCACCGCGGCGACCTCGTGCACCGCGTGCACACCGAGGGCGAGATCGACCACGAGGAGCACACGCCCGAGGGCACGCTCCTGCGCGGACGCGTCGCCCAGGCGCTCGCGACCGAGCTCGTCGGAGCCTCGGCCCAGGGCTGAGCGGCCCGCGCCGGACCCCGGCTCGACGCTCTCCGCGACCCCGTGCGGCACCCGCCGCACGGGGTCGCGGCGTGTCCGCCACCGTCGTCCACAGGGCCGCCGCCCCGTGGGCGACCGACCGTAGACTCGGCGGGTGCCCCCCTCCACGCGACCCGCCCCCGACCGCGTCGACGCCGAGGGGCCGCGGACCCCGGCCGGCACCGCGGGAGGCGACGTGCCCGACGTCGACGCGCTGCTCGACGTCGCCGTCACGCGGCTGGGCGGTGCGCGGCGCGACGGCCAGCACGCGATGGCGCGCGCGGTCACCGACGCGATCGAGGGGTCGGAGCACCTCGTGGTGCAGGCGGGGACGGGCACGGGCAAGTCGCTCGGGTACCTCGTGCCGGCCGTGCGGCACGCGGTGGCGACCGACGAGCGGGTGATCGTCTCGACGGCGACCCTCGCGCTGCAGCGCCAGGTCATCACGCGCGACCTCCCGCTGGTGGCCGACGCCGTGGCGGACCGCCTCCCGCGCCCCGTCACCATCGCGCTCCTCAAGGGCTGGCACAACTACCTGTGCGTCCACAAGATCGCGGGCGGGTACCCGGCCGACGAACCGACGCTGTTCGACCTGCCGGGCGAGTCCGCGGGCACCGCCGACCACCCCGCCGCGCGCGGCGGGACCAGCGCCGCGGCGCTCGGCGAGCAGGTCGTGCGCCTGCGCGCGTGGGCCGAGGAGACGTCGACCGGGGACCGGGACGACCTCGTGCCCGGCGTGAGCGACAAGGCGTGGCGGCAGGTCTCGGTCACCGCCCTCGAGTGCCTGGGCCAGCGGTGCCCTCTGCTCGCGGAGTGCTTCCCCGAGAAGGCGCGCGCGACGGCCCGCGAGGCCGACGTCGTCGTGACCAACCACGCGATGCTCGGCATCGCCGCGATGGGGTCGCCCGGGGTGCTGCCCGAGCACGACGTGCTCGTCGTCGACGAGGCGCACGAGCTCGCCGACCGCGTGACGGCGGCCGCGACGGTCGACCTGTCGGTACCGGCGATCGAGAGCGCGGCACGCCTCGCGCGGCGGCACGGCGGCGTGACCACGGACGCGCTCGACGCGGCGTCGGCGGCGTTCGGGACGGTCGTCGGGTCGCTGCCCGCCGAGCGGTTCCCCGACGGCCTGCCCGACGGCGCGCGCTCGGCGGTCGCCGCGGTGCGCGACGCCGCGCGGGAGGTCCTCTCGACGCTCAAGCCCGAGACCGGGGTGACCAAGCCGGCCCAGCCCGACTCCGGGCTGAAGATGGCGCAGTCGACGATGCTGCAGCTCTTCGAGGTCGCCGAGCGCATGGCCGCGGACCCGACCGGGCACGACGTGCTCTGGTGCTCGCGCCCCGGCGAGGGCGGCTGGTCGGCCGACCGGTTCGGGGAGGGCGCGAGCCGCCTGCACGCCGCCCCGCTGGGCGTCGCGGGCCTCATCCGTACGCACCTGCTCGCCGAGCGGACCGGGGTGTTCACGTCCGCGACGCTCGCGCTCGGCGGCAGCTTCGACGCCGTCGCGCGCACCTTCGGGCTCGGGGGCGGTGGCGAGGGCGGCGACGCCGACGGACCACGGTGGCGCGGCCTCGACGTCGGCAGCCCGTTCGACTACGCGCGGCAGGGCATCCTCTACGTCGCCAAGGCCCTCCCGACGCCGGGCCGCGAGGCCTCCACGGAGCACCAGCTCGACGAGATCGCCGCGCTCGTCGAGGCGGCGGGCGGGCGCACGCTCGGCCTGTTCTCGTCGCGCCGCGCCGCGGTCGCCGCGGCGGAGGCGATGCGCGAGCGGCTCGACGTGCCGATCCTGTGCCAGGGCGACGACCAGCTCCCGACGCTCGTGCGCGAGTTCACCGACGACCCGGCCACCTGCCTGTTCGGCACGCTGTCGCTCTGGCAGGGCGTCGACGTGCCCGGGCCGTCGTGCCAGCTCGTGCTCATCGACCGGATCCCGTTCCCCCGTCCGGACGACCCGGTGAAGTCGGCCCGGGCGCGGGCGGTCGAGGCGGCGGGCGGCAACGGCTTCATGCAGGTCTCCGCGACGCACGCCGCCCTCCTGCTCGCGCAGGGCGCCGGCCGGCTCGTCCGGTCCACCACGGATCGAGGCGTGGTCGCGGTCCTCGACCCGCGTCTCGTGACCGCGCGCTACGGCACGTTCCTCACGCGGTCCATGCCGGGGTTCTGGCAGACGACCGACCGCGACGTCGCCACCGGTGCGCTCCGGCGCCTCGCCGCCCTAGGCTGAGTCCTTTCCGCGGTCTTCACGATTCCAGCGACTTCACGGAGGCGACATGACGACGAGCACGTCCCCGCAGGGCACGGGTGACGCGAGCACGGGTGGGCCGGGAGGGGGAGCGCGGACGACCAAGCTGGCGATCGTCGGCGCGGGTGCGGTCGGGTCGACCCTGGCGTATGCGGCCCTCATGCGCGGGGCCGCGCGCACCGTGGCGCTCCTGGACGTGAACCGGGCGAAGGTCGACGCGGAGGTGGCGGACCTCCAGCACGGCATCCAGTTCATGCCGATGGCCCGGGTCGAGGGGTCGGACGACGTCGCGGTGTGCGCGGGGGCCGACGTGGTCGTCGTGACGGCCGGGGCGAAGCAGAAGCCGGGCCAGACGCGGCTCGACCTCGCCGAGGGCACGATCGGCCTCATGCGGACGATCCTGCCGGGTCTCGTGGAGGTCGCCCCGGACGCGGTCTACGTCATGGTGACCAACCCCGTCGACATCGTCACCTACGCGGCGCTCAAGTTCTCCGGGCTGCCGCCTTCGCAGCTCTTCGGCAGCGGGACCGTCCTCGACTCCTCGCGGCTGCGCTTCCTCGTGGCCCAGCACTGCGGCGTCGCGGTGCAGAACGTCCACGCGTACATCGCCGGCGAGCACGGCGACAGCGAGATCCCGCTGTGGAGCTCGGCGACCATCGGCGGCGTCCCGCTCCTCGAGTGGCCCGGCCTGGGCGGTCGCGGTCCGCTCACGGCAGGCGTGCGCGACGACATCGCGCGCGAGGTCGTGCAGTCGGCCTACCGGATCATCGAGGGCAAGGGGGCGACGAACTACGCCGTGGGGCTCGCGGGCACGCGCATCATCGAGGCCGTGCTCGACGACGAGCACCGCATCCTGCCCGTCTCGACGCTGCTCGACGGCGCGTACGGGCTCGACGACGTGTGCCTCTCGCTGCCGACGCTCGTCGACCGGCGTGGCGCCACCGAGCGGGTCGAGGTCCCGCTGTCCGACGCGGAGCTCGCCGGGCTGCGCTCGTCCGCCGAGTCGCTGCACGCCGTCGCCCGGCGCTTCGGTCTCTGACCGACCGGTTCGCCGGCGGGTCCGGAACGGCGTGTGAGAGCCGGGTGGTCGACGACCACCCGGCTCTCGGCGCTTCCGACCTCGACGTGCCGGCGCCCGCCTCGTCCGCCCCGCGAGGGACCGCTCGGGAGGGTGCGGCGACGGACGGTCCGTGCGGCTCAGAGGCTGCGCAGCACGGAGACGACGCGGCCGAGGACCTGGGCGTCGTCGCCAGGGATCGGGTCGTACGCGGCGTTGTGCGGCATGAGCCAGACGCGACCGTCCGCGCGGCGCAGGGACTTCACCGTGGCCTCGCCGTCGATCATCGCCGCGACGATCTCGCCGTTCTCCGCGACGGGCTGGCGGCGGACGACGACCCAGTCGCCGTCGCAGATCGCGGCGTCGACCATCGAGTCGCCCTGCACCCGCAGGAGGAAGAGCTCGCCCTCGCCGACGAGCTGGCGAGGCAGCGGGAAGACGTCCTCGACGACCTGCTCCGCGAGGATCGGGCCGCCGGCGGCGATGCGGCCGACGACCGGGACGTAGGACGGAGCCGGGTGCGCCTCGTCGTACGCGGGCTCGGGCGCGGAGCCCGCTGCCGTGAGCGGGGTGGCGCGGCGCGCGTCGTCCGGCTGGACGACCTCGATCGCGCGGGGGCGGTTCGGGTCGCGACGCAGGAAGCCCTTGCGCTCGAGAGTCGTGAGCTGGTGCTTCACCGACGACGGGCTCGTCAGGCCCACGGCCTCGCCGATCTCCCGCATGCTCGGCGGGTAGCCGCGCTGCTCGACGCACGCGCGGATGGTCTCGAGCACGAGGCGCTGGCGCGGCGTGAGCCCGTCACCCCCCGCCGACCCGTCCGGGAGCTCCCGCACCTCGGCGAGCCCCCGTGCCCTGTCCGTGCCTCGTCCCGCCATGGTCGCTCCGCCTTCGTCCGTCGCGGCCGCCGACGCCTCCCGGGCGTGCGGCCTCCCCTCCCCGGGGCGTGCGCTCCGGGACCTCGGTCGCCCCTCCGGGTCCGAGCGGACATGTCCGGCGAACCGACCTGACCCCAGGCTAGGGGAGGTTGCGACACGAATCAAACACCTGTTCGAGCATGTCTCGACTCTGTCGGTCGTTCGTGATAGACCTTCGTACAGGTGTTCTACGTACACGTGTTCGACCGACCCGGTCGGCGCGGAGGCGAAGGGCTCGCGGCGTCCGATCGACCGGGGAAGGCGATCGGGCCCGCGGGCCGGGACGGAGCAGGCATGGATGCGATGGCGATCTCGACGGTCGGGCCCCTCGGCCCTGCGGGCGGGGTGACGGGGCGTGCGGAGGAGCGGCCGCTGCGGCTCACGCGCCGGGGCCGCGTGGTCCTCGTGCTCCTGGCCGCCGCGGTCCTGCTGCTGGCCGCGCGGGTGGGCGTCGCCGTCGCGAGCGGCCCGGGCGAGCCCGTGGAGGTCCGGGTGCACGTCGTGAGCTCGGGGGAGACGCTGTGGGAGCTCGCGCAGGGGGTGGCGGCGCCGGGAGAGGACCTGCGCGACGTCGTGGGCGGGCTCGCCGAGCTCAACGGGCTCTCGTCCTCGGGCCTCCAGGCCGGCCAGAAGATCCTCCTCCCGGCGTCCGCCTGAGGCCGGCTGGGCGCCCTCGGTGCGGACGCGAGAGCGCGCTGTGACGCAGGACACGGGCGAAACCGGGCCCCGTGCGGTGCGCAGGGGTTGCGGCATCATTTAGGTCGCCCTAAGTTAGTGTCACCTCACAACGCCGGCTGGGGGGCTGGGCGGACGAGGTGAGGAGCGCGCGGTCCACCGCGACTCCTGTGCACGTCGCCGCGCGTGAGGCGAGTCACGCGCGAGATGGGGACGGGGGCGTCCCGACGGGGGCGGTCGACCACGACCGCCCCCGTTCTGCCGTCCACGAGCACCGGTGCGGCCGTCTGCGCGCCGACGACGCGGCGGGCGCGAGCGGCCGGCGTCGGAGGCGTGTTGCACGGTCCCGCCGCGACGGCATACGTTCGTCGCGCCGACCTGTCGGCGCGAACCCCGCGGAGGAGCCCGCCATGCACTGCCCGTTCTGCCGCCACGCGGACTCCCGCGTCGTCGACTCGCGCACCTCGGACGACGGCGCGTCGATCCGTCGGCGCCGCCAGTGCCCCGAGTGCAACCGCCGCTTCACGACGATCGAGACCGCGAGCCTGTCCGTGGTCAAGCGCTCCGGCGTCACGGAGCCCTTCTCGCGCGAGAAGATCGTCAACGGCGTGCGCAAGGCCTGCCAGGGGCGACCCGTCAACGAGGACGACCTCGCGGTGCTCGCGCAGCGCGTCGAGGAGACCATCCGGGCGAGCGGCAGCGCCGAGCTCGACGCGTACGAGATCGGGCTCGCGATCCTCGGGCCGCTGCGCGAGCTCGACGAGGTCGCCTACCTGCGCTTCGCGAGCGTCTACCAGGCGTTCGACTCGCTCGAGGACTTCGAGAGCGCGATCACGTCGCTGCGCGTCGAGCGCGAGGAGCGCGAGACGGCCGCGGCCCGGGCCGAGGAGGGCTCGAGCGGCACCGCTCCGGGGGCGGACGTTCGCGGGGAGGTCGCACCGCACGCCTGAGGCCGCACGCGCGAGGGCACGTCGCGGCCCCGGCAGGGGTCCCGCGTCGTCGGCGCGCGTCCGGCGGGCCTACAGGTCGCTGGACCGCGACGCCCAGATGTTGATGCCGGTGTCCGCGGGCAGCGCGTCGACGGCAGCGAGCTCCTCGGCGGAGAGCGCCGGCGCGTCGAGCGCGGCGAGGTTCTCGTCGAGCTGCCGCGTCGAGCTCGCGCCGAGCAGCACGGACGTGACGCGCTCGTCCCGCATCGCCCAGAGGATCGCCGTCGTGGCGAGGCTGCGCCCGTGGGCGCGGGCGAGGTCGTCGAGCCGGCGGACGTGGTCGAGGTTCGCCTCCGAGAGGAACGCCGGTCGGAGCGGCCCCCCGCGCGCCGCGCGCGAGTCGTCCGGAACCCCGCGCAGGTACCGGTCGGTGAGCATCCCCTGGGCGAGCGGCGAGAAGGCGACGACCCCGAGCCCCGCGGCGCCCGCGACGTCGAGCACGGACGCGCCCGCGGGGTCGTGCGGGTCGGGCTCCTCGACCCACCGGTTGAGCATCGAGTACGACACCTGCGTCACGACGAGGTCGACGCCCACCTGCTCCGCGACCCGCAGCGCCTCCCGGGTGCGACGCGCCGAGTAGGACGAGATGCCCGCGTACCGCGCGCGACCCGAACGGACCGCGGTGGCGAGCGCACCGACCGTCTCCTCGAGCGGCGTCGTCGGGTCGAAGCGGTGGGAGTAGAAGATGTCGACGTGGTCGAGCCCGAGGCGACGCAGCGAGGCGTCGAGCGAGGAGAGCAGGTACTTGCGCGAGCCGCCCTCTCCGTAGGGGCCGGGCCCCATGCGGTAGCCGGCCTTGGTCGTCACGACGAGCTCGTCGCGCACCGTCCGCAGCTCGCGCGCGAGGAGGTGCCCCAGGGACTCCTCGGCCGCTCCGCCCGGCGGGCCGTAGTTGTTCGCGAGATCGAGGTGGGTCACGCCGCGGTCGACCGCGTGCAGCACGATCTCGCGCTGCGTCGCCCGCGGGTCGGCGTCGCCGAAGTTCTGCCACAGGCCCAGCGACACCGCCGGCAGCGCCAGCCCGGACCGACCGAGACGGCGGTGCGGCAGCGGGGCCCGGTCCGGGAACGGGGGAGCGGCGGAGGCGGAGGAGTCGGTCGGCACGCGGCCGACGCTACCCGACACCGTCCGGCCGTCCGTCGGAGACCGGCCGACCGGCGGACAAATCAGGTGGCGTCCGGCGACGCGGTGCGGGAGGCTGGCGAGGTGCCCGCACCGTCGGGCCGACCGCAGTGCACGACCGAGTTCCCCCATCGACGAGGAGACCGCCATGGCGTCCGACCAGCAGCGATCCGCTGCAGACACCGCACCGACCGACGAGGCCAAGGCGAAGTTCCGGGAGGCGCTCGACCGGAAGAACGCGGCGCGCCACCGCACGGCCGACGGCGAGTCCAACACCGGGTCGGTGCACGGGTCCGAGACCGTGGGGCCGGTCCAGCGCACGTTCCGCCGCAAGTCCGGCTGACGGCCGCCTCCGGCTCAGCGTTCGTCGTCGTCCGGTCGCCCCGTCGGGGGCGGCCGGACGACCTGCGTCGGCGCCTTGACGGGGAAGTGCGGCTAGGCCTCCGACCGGGCGAAGCGTCGCCCCGTCACCTCGCGGACCTCGATGACGACCCATTCCTCGGTCGGGACGTCCACGACGGGGACGAGGGGTGCGGCGTCCTCCTGGACGGCGTCGACCTCGTGCTCGCTGCGCGGCCGGTGCGCGGTGCCGCGGGCGACGACGCTCCACGCCCCGTCGTCGTCCACGTGGTCCCACTCGAGAGCGACGCGTTCGTTGGTCGCCAGGGTCGCGAGCTTGGTCCCGGGGACGGTGCGGAACGCGAGCGTGCGCTCGTGCGCCCGCACCGTGACGGGGTAGATGTCCGGCTCGCCCCGCACGCTCACGGCGAGGCGTGCGACGTGGGTCCCCTCCACGAGGTCCCACGACGCGTCGGCGTCGAGGATCTGCGGCCCGTCGTGCGTGTATCCGGTCATGCCTCATCGTGGCACCGCCGAGCGCGGGGCGCTCAGCGGCGAAGGTCATGCCGCCCGAGGACCTTCGCCGCGTGCGCCGGGGCGACCCGGTGCACGCGGCGAAGGCGCTCGCGGTGGGCGTCAGTCGAGGACGCGCAGGGCGATCGTCTGCTCCATCGCGGCCAGGGCCTCGATGACGGCGGGCTCGACGCGCGAGCCGACGTCCGTGACGACGTAGCCGATCTCGCCACGCGTGGCGAGGAGCTGGCCCTCGATGTTCGTGCCGTGCTCCGCGAGGGTCGCGTTGACGGCCGCGAGGACGCCCGGCGTGTTCCGGTGCAGGTGCGTGATGCGCGTGATCCCGGTCGTCTGCTCGAGCGCGAGGTTCGGCACGTTGACGCTGAGCGTCGTCGAGCCCGTCGTGAGGTAGTCGCGCAGCTTGGCCGAGACGAACTGGCCGATCGCCTCCTGCGCCTCCTCGGTCGAGCCACCGATGTGCGGCGTGAGGATGACGTTCGGCAGGCCGCGCAGCTCGGAGTCGAACGCGTCGCCCTTGCGCTTGGGCTCGTGCGGGAACACGTCGACGGCGGCGCCGGAGACGCGGCCCTCCTCGATCGCCTCGCGCAGCGCGCCGTAGTCCACGACGAACCCGCGCGACAGGTTGAGGAAGATCGAGCCCTGGCGCATGCGGGCGAACTGCTTGGCGCCGAACAGCCCGGCGTTGCCCTGGCGGCCGTCGACGTGCAGCGTGACGACGTCCGCCTGCTCCAGCAGCTCGTCGAGCGTGTCCATGCGTCGCGCGTTGCCGAGCGCGAGCTTCTCCGCCGTGTCGTAGAAGACCACGGACATGCCGAGGTTCTCGGCCACGACCGAGAGCTGGGTGCCGATGTTGCCGTACCCCACGATGCCGAGCGTGCGGCCGCGGACCTCGTGCGCCCCCTCCGCCGACTTGTCCCAGCGGCCCTCGTGCAGCGCGCGGTCGCGCTCGGTGAGCCGGCGCGTGAGCGCGATGATCTCGGCGAGCGCGAGCTCGACGACGGAGCGCGTGTTCTGGAACGGGGCGTTGAACACGGCGACGCCCTGCGACGCGGCGGAGCGCAGGTCGATCTGGTTCGTGCCGATGCAGAACGCGCCGAGCGCCACCAGGTCGGGGGCGTTCTCGAGCACGTTCGCGGTGACGTTCGTCTTGGACCGGATGCCGAGGAGGTGGACCCCGTCGAGGGCCTCGATCAGCTCGGACTCGTCGAGGGCGCCGGTGCGGACGGTGACGTCGATCCCCGCCGCCTCGAGGTTCGAGGCGGCGAGAGGGTGCAGGTTTTCAAGGAGGAGGGCGCGTAGCACGCTCCCATGGTGCGCCCGGTCCATGGTCCGGGCCAAACGGGTCTTGACCCTCGGGACGAGGTGAACGACCGATCCGAACGGCCGGACGCGCCGGCGGCCGACCGGGTCAGGGCGCGACGCGCGCCCCGTCGCGGGCGGCCGTGCCCGCCGTCGTCGAGCCCGTCCCGGTCACGCCCTCCGGGAGCGCGCGGGCGTGCACGACGACCAGGCGCTGGGTCGGGCGGGTCATGGAGACGTAGAGGTCCGAGGCGCCGGAGGGGCCGGTCGCGATCTCGGCGGGCTCCACGAGCACCACGGCGTCGAACTCGAGCCCCTTCACCTGGACCGGGTCCAGGACCGTGAGGGGGGCGTCCGGTCCGGCGTCCACGAGACCGAGGGCGGCGCGCAGGGCGGGCACGGCCTGCGCCGCGGCGACGACGGCGACGCGCCCCGACTCCGCGGCGACGAACTCCGCGCGCGCCGCGTCGGCCTCGGCACGGACCTGGGCGGGGAGGCCGTCGGGCGTCGCCTCGACGACGCGCAGCGCGTCCTCCACGTCGCGCGCGGACGTGAGCGGCGAGACGGGCAGCCCGGCGGCGAGGGCGGCGCGGCGGGCGGCGTCGGCCACGGAGGCGGGGGTCCGGTAGTTCACGGTCAGCTCCGCGAGCCGCCACGCGTCGCGGAAGACCGGGTCGAGCATGCCCTTCCACGAGCGCGCCCCCGCGAGCGACGACGTCTGCGCGACGTCGCCGACGACCGTGAACGAGCGCGTCGGGCACCGGCGCACGAGCATGCGCCACGCCATGGCCGAGAGCTCCTGGGCCTCGTCGACCACGACGTGCCCGTAGGTCCACGTGCGGTCCTGCGCGGCGCGCTCCGCGGTGGTGAGGCGCGGGCCGCTCGCCGAGAAGCGCTCGGCGAGCACGTCCGCGCCGACGATCCCGCCGCCCGCACCGGACGACTCGAGCACCTGCCGCGCGTACTCGAGGTCCTGAGCCCGCTGCGCCGCCCGTGCGGCGGCCTCGGCCCGCTCCGCCTGGTCGTCCTCGCCGAGCAGCTCCGCGGCCTCGTCGAGGAGCGGCACGTCCGCGGGCGTCCACGGCGCCCCCTTCGGCCGCTCGAGCAGCCGCCGGTCGGCGGGCGAGAGCTCGGGCGCCGCCTCGGCGAGCCGGTGCGGCTTGGTCCACAGGTCCTCGACGAGGCGCTCCGGCGTGAGGGGGAGCCACGCGAGGTTGAGCGCGACGCGCACGTCGCGGTGCGAGCGCAGGTCCTCGAGCGCGAGCGCGCGGTCCTCGCCGACGAGCGGCTCGCCGAGCTGGCGCCCGTACTGGTCCACGAGGCGCGAGAGCATCTCGCGGACGAACGTGACGCGCGCGAGGTTGTGCGGCTTGTGGGTGCGCCGGGCCTTCGCGATGGCGTCGCGGACGTCGCGGCGCCGGATCAGCAGGTCGTGGCCGTCGAGGCGCACGGGGACGTCCTCCGCGGGCACGCGCTCGCGCGCTCGCACCGCGCGTCGCACGGCCCGGGCCATGACCGCCCGTCCCTTGACGCGCGCGACGCGGGGGTCCTCCGTGCCGTCGGCGACGACGCCCGGCAGGAGGTCGGCGATCGTCGTGCTGACGACGCCCGTCTCGCCCAGCGACGGCAGCACCTGGTCGATGTAGCGCAGGAACGAGTGGCTCGGGCCGACGAGGAGGACGCCCGAGCGCTCGAGCAGCCGCCGGTGCGCGTAGAGGAGGTAGGCGGCGCGGTGCAGCGCGACGGCGGTCTTGCCCGTGCCGGGCCCGCCCTGCACGACGAGCGCACCGGCCAGCCCGGACCGGATGATCGCGTCCTGCTCGGCCTGGATCGTCGCCACGATGTCGCCCATGCGCCCGGTGCGTCCTGCCGCCATCGCGGCGAGGAGCGCGCCCTCGCCGGAGAGCGTCGTCCCGGTGACGGCCTCGGGCGCGTCCAGGTCCAGGAGCTCGTCCTCGAGGCCCGTCACGTCGCGCCCGCGCGTCACCAGGTGCCGACGCCGGACGACGCCGTCGGGGTGGGCCGCCGTCGCGCGGTAGAACGACTGCGCCGCGGGCGCGCGCCAGTCGGTGAGGAGGCTCGTGTGCTCGGCGTCGGTCAGGCCGATGCGCCCGACGTAGCGGCGCGTGCCGTCGTCCAGGTCGAGGCGGCCGAACGCGAGCCGGTCCTCGACCGCGTCGAGCTGCGCGACGCGGTCCTCGTACAGCGTCGCGAACGCGTCGCGCTCGCTCCGGTTCTGCGGCGAGCCCGACGGTCCGGACCGGCGGACGGCGTCGAGCCGCGCGCGGGCGGCGGCGCGCAGCTCGTCGAGGCGTGCGTAGAGGGTGTCCACGACCTCCTGCTCGAGCCGGAGCTCGTCGTTGCGTCCCACGCTGTCCCTTCCCTCGGCCGGGCGTCGCGCCCGGGCGCCCGCCCGTGACACGGCCGTCCATTATGGCGCACGGGCGCCGGGCCCGGGACCGGTCCTCGGCGCGTCCCGGGCCCGTGACCGGGCCGGACGCGCGGCTGACGCTAGGATCGTGGGCCATGGCGACCAGAGGGGAGCGGGCGTCGTGACCGGGACCGACCGTCAGGTCCCCGCGCGGCCCTCGGCGCGGGGCGACGAGGCCGACGCGCGCGACCAGGCGCTGTCCGAGCGCGCGGTCCTCGCCCCGACGGACGAGCTGCGCATCCTCCTCGTCGAGGACGACGACGGCGACGCGATCCTCGTCGAGGAGCTGCTGGCGGACGGCAACCTCACGGTCGACCTCCACCGTGCGACGACCCTCGACGCCGCGCTCGAGATGCTCGTCTCCTGGCACGTCGACTGCGTCCTGCTCGACCTCGGGCTGCCCGACTCGGTCGGGCTGTCGGCGGTCGAGCGGGTGCGGACCGGCACCCACCCGCCCGCCCTGGTGGTCCTCACGGGGCACTCCGGCATCGACCTCGGCGTCCAGGCCGTCGCGGCCGGCGCCGACGACTACCTGGTGAAGGGGGAGGTCGACGGCGACCTCCTGAGCCGGTCGGTGCGCTACGCCGTGCAGCGCCGCATGTCCGTCGAGCAGCAGCGCGCGCTGTACCGCAGCGAGGTCCGAGCGGCCGAGACCGCGCGGCTGGAGCGCGCGCTCCTGCCCACGCCGCTCGTCCAGGACGACCGGCTCGACGTCATGGTGGGCTACGTCCCCGGCGGCAACGGCCTCCTCGGCGGCGACTTCTTCGACGCGGTCGAGCGACCCGACGGGACCGTCCTGTGCATCATCGGCGACGTCGCGGGCCACGGCCCCGACGAGGCCGCGCTCGGTGCGACGCTGCGCACCGCGTGGCGCACCATCGTACTCTCGGACACCCAGCCGGAGGGCATCCTCCCGCTCCTGGAGCGCGTCCTCGTGCCCGAGCGCGCCCGTCCCGAGGTCTTCGTCACGCTCTGCCAGGTCGTGGTCTCCGCGGACCGCCGCCGCGCGGAGGTGTACCTCGCCGGGCACCTCGCCCCGCTCCTGCTGCGCGACACCGCGACCGAGATCACGCCCACCGCGCGCGGCCGTGCGCTCGGCATCCCCGTGCAGGGCGGGTGGACGTCGCAGTCCGTCGACCTCGGGGAACGCTGGGCGCTCATGCTCTACACGGACGGGCTCGTCGAGGCGACCGTCGCGGGGCCGGGGGGAGCGGTCGGGCCGCGCGCCCGACCGGAGCGCGTCGGCGTCGACGGCCTGCGCCGCGCGGTCGACAGCGCTCTCGAGCAGGGCGTCGAGGGGGTCGTGGAGCGCGTCTTCCGCCGCGTGCGCGACCTGCACGGCGGCCCGCTGGCCGACGACGCCGCGCTCCTCGTGCTCGGCTGGGGCGGGGACGAGGGCACCCCCGGCGAGCGCACGGCGACCCTCGCCGACTCGGACGAGTGGGCCCGGTGACGCCCCCGGTGGGCGAGACGGCCGTCGCGGGACGCGCCGGGCGCCGGCGTGCCCCGACCCTGCGCCGCCGGCTCGGGTGGGCGCTCGTCGTCGCGGGCGTGATCCTCCTCGGCGTCCTCGCGACGTCGGCCATCGCGCTCTCGCGCGTGCTCACCATCCAGAACGAGGTCACCGGGCCGTTCTTCGACGCCGTGACCGGGGCGGACGCCGCGTACGTGGGCCTCCTCGACGCCGAGGTCGCGGTCCGTGCGTACGTCGCGACCGGCGACGACACCGCCCTCGAGGCCTACACCCGTGCGGTGGGGACGGACGCCGAGGGCGTCGTCCCGGACCCCACCCTCGTCGACCGCCTCGGGTTCGACGCGGAGCTCGCGGCGCTGGCCGGGCGGTCCGACGCCTCCGTGCGGGCCTGGGTCGCCGACTACGCCGAGCCGGCCATCGCGACCACCGAGGACGACGGACCGGGACGGGTGCGTGCCGTCGACCAGGCCCACGGTGCCGAGCTGTTCGCGGCCGCCCGGGCCGACACCGCGCGGTACGTCGACGCGCTCCGGGCCGAGCGCGTGGAGCGGCTCGACGCGCTCGACCGGTGGAGCCGGGCGCTCTTCGGGAGCGTCCTCGTCCTGGTCGGCTCGGCGCTCGCGGTCGGGATCATCCTCTGGGTGTGCCTCAAGCGGTGGGTGACCGAGCCGATGGCCGAGCTCGCGCACCGCGTGCGGCTCGTGAGCTCCGGGAGCCTCGACGAGCCGGTCGTGACCTCGGGCCCGGCGGAGATCGCGGACCTCGCCCAGGACGTCGAGCACATGCGCGTCGAGCTCGTGAACCAGGTCGCGGAGATCAAGGCGTCGCACGAGGACGCCGCCCGCTCGCACGAGCTCCTCGCCGAGCAGGCGAGCGAGCTCGAGCGGTCCAACCGCGACCTCGAGCAGTTCGCCTACGTCGCGTCCCACGACCTCCAGGAGCCGCTGCGCAAGGTCGCGAGCTTCACGCAGCTCCTCAAGAAGCGGTACGGCGGGGAGCTCGACGACCGTGCGGACCAGTACATCGACTTCGCGGTCGACGGCGCCAAGCGCATGCAACGCCTCATCCAGGACCTGCTCGGCTTCTCGCGCGTCGGCCGGACGGGCAGCGAGCGCGTCGACGTGGACCTCGAGCGGGAGCTCGAGGGCGTGCTCGAGGACCTGTCCGAGAAGGTCGCGGAGACCGGGGCGAGCATCACGCACGACCCGCTGCCCGTCGTCGTCGGCGAGCGCGCGCTCCTGCACCAGCTGCTGGCCAACCTCGTCGGCAACGCGCTGAAGTTCCGCGACCCGGACCGGCCGCCGGCCGTGCACCTGGGGGTGCTCGCGCGCGACACGCACTGGGAGATCTCCGTCGAGGACAACGGGATCGGGATCGACCCGCAGTACGCGGAGCGCGTGTTCGTCATCTTCCAGCGTCTGCACGCCAAGGACGTGTACGAGGGGACCGGCATCGGGCTCGCGCTGTGCAAGCGCATCGTCGAGTACCACGGCGGCCGGATCTGGATCGAGCCGCGCGAGGGCGGGACGACGATCCGCTTCACGCTCGCCCACGCGTACGTGCACGCGCAGGTCGGCTACGCTCGCTCCGACCCCGACCCCGACGGCGCGGAGCAGGTCACCCCTGCCCGCGCGCGCGACGACGACGAGGAGAGCCCCGCATGAGCCACGGCAGCAAGCCGATCGACGTCCTCCTGGTGGAGGACGACCCCGGCGACGTGCTCATGACGCGCGAGGCGTTCGAGGACCACAAGGTGACGAACCGTCTGTCGGTGGTCTCCGACGGCGTGAGCGCGCTGCAGTTCCTGCGCAAGGAGGGCGAGCACGCGGACGCCCCGACGCCGGACCTCATCCTCCTCGACCTCAACCTGCCCCGGATGGACGGGCGCGAGGTCCTCGCCGAGCTCAAGGCGGACGAGGCGCTGCGCAAGATCCCGGTCGTCGTCCTGACGACGTCGGAGGCCGAGGAGGACGTCGTGCGCAGCTACTCGCTGCACGCCAACGCGTACGTCACCAAGCCCGTCGACTTCGACCGTTTCATCGACGTGGTGCGCCAGATCGACGACTTCTTCGTCTCGGTGGTGCGCCTGCCCGGTCGCTGACCTGGGCGCGGTCCCGGGCGGGCGCGTGCGGGCCGCCGCTCCGGGAAGAACCGCGGGCCGAGGCGTGTTGTCCTCGTCAGGCCCGCCGCGCCGTCGGCAGCGCGCGGGCGAAGGACGTCACGAGGAGGATGCATGCTGGACCCTCGCGGGATCTACGAGCTCGACGAGCAGGCGGTGGCCCGCCTGTGGCCCACGCCGCCCGAGCCGGGCGCCGGGCCCGTGCTGCTGCACGCCGTCGCGGGGTTCGTCGACGCGGGCAGCGCGGGCGCGGTGGCGGTCGACCACCTGCTGGAGCTCGGCGAGGTCACCCGGGTGGTGACGTTCGACGTCGACCAGCTCCTCGACTACCGCTCCAAGCGGGCCACGATGACCTTCAGCACCGACCGCTGGTCCGACTACGACGAGCCCCACCTGGTGATCGACCACGTGCGCGACGCCGAGGGGACGGGGTTCCTGCTGCTGCACGGCGCTGAGCCGGACGTCCAGTGGGAGCGCGTGGTGGCTGCGGTGCGCGACGTCGTCGAGCGCCTCGGCGTGTCGCTCACGGTCGGCTTCCACGGCATCCCGATGGGGATCCCGCACACGCGCCCGCTCTCGGTCACGGCGCACGCGACCCGGCCCGAGCTGCTCGGCGAGCACACGTCGTGGTTCGGCACCGTGAAGGTCCCGGCCAGCCTCGCCGCGCTGCTGGAGCTGCGGCTCGGCCGCGCCGAGCACGACGCGCTCGGCGTGACCGTGCACGTGCCGCACTACCTGGCGCAGTCGTCGTACCCGCCCGCGGCGGTGGTCGCGCTCGAGCACGTGCAGCGCGTCACGGGCCTGGACCTCGCGACGAGCGGGCTCGCGGAGGCGGTGCAGGAGGCGAAGGCCGAGGTCGAGCGTCAGGTGCGGGACTCCGAGGAGGTCGCCGCCGTCGTGCGCGCTCTCGAGGAGCAGTACGACGCGTTCGCGCGCTCCGTGGGTCGGACGAGCCTGCTCGCCGAGTCCGCGCCGATCCCGACGGCCGACGAGCTCGGTGCGGAGTTCGAGCGTTTCCTCGCCCAGCAGTCGGGCGACTGAGCCGCGGCTCGCCCCACCCGCCCCGGTCCGCGGACCGGGGCGGAATGTGCCGAAAAATCATCACGAGAGGTGGCGAGTTCCGTGGCGGACCGGACGTGGTCCGTGCCACACTGTCACCCGTTGCAGTGACGTACTTGCGCACGACCCGGTGCAGGGCCGGTACGTGGGTCCGCCCGGCGGGGTGGTCCGGCGTCGGGCCTGCCGGCCGCACACGGCCGGGCGCCGGCGAAGGACGTGGGACATGGCATTGCGGCGCACGGGGGTGGACGAAGGGTCCGCTCGCTGATGTCCCCGGACGGACAGAAGGTCAGAGGAAGAGCATGGCGCAGGGTTCTGTGAAGTGGTTCAACGCCGAGAAGGGCTACGGCTTCATCGCGCAGGACGGCGGCGGTGCCGACGTCTTCGTGCACTACTCGGCGATCGAGTCGAACGGGTACCGCACGCTCGACGAGGCGCAGCGGGTCGAGTTCGAGATCACCCAGGGGCCGAAGGGCCCGCAGGCGGAGAAGGTTCGTCCGCTCTGACGTCCACGACGTCTCGCGGCCGGATCACCCGGTCGTCGCAGGAGCCGCGTCCCTCGGGCGCGGCTCCTGTCGCGTCTCACGACCCGTCTGCCGCCGGGCCGTCGGCCGGCGCGACCTCGGGGTCGTCGAGCACCGGGGCGGTGCCCACGAACGCGCGCAGCTCGTCGCCCGTGACGACGCGTGCCGGGACGGCGAGCGAGCGGACCGCACGCGCCAGCGTCGCGCTCGACAGGCTCGGCGCACCCGACCCGGCACGGACCGCGGCCAGGACGACGTTGCCGTAGCGGCGGCCCTTGAGCTGCGCGGGCTCCGCGATCGCCGCGACCCGGTCCTCCGCGCAGGACGCCTCTCCGAACGCGGCCGCGAGGGTCGCGGTCTCGCGGCGCGCCGTCGTGAGCGGCGGCCGGTCGGCGCAGTTGACGAGGTAGACCCCGCCCGGGCGCAGGACCCGGTGCACCTCGTCCGCCATGCCGCGGGTCGCGAGGTGGTCGGGCGTGCGGTCGCCGTCGAACACGTCACGGACGACGACGTCGTACGAGGCGTCGGGAAGGCTCGCCACCGCGTGCCGCGCGTCGTCGGCGCGCAGCCGGAGCCGGGGGGAGCGCGGGAGGTCGAACCACGTGCGGACCAGCTCGAGCAGGCGGGAGTCGAGGTCGACCCCGAGCTGGGACGAGCCGGGCCGGGTGTGCTCCACCCAGCGCGGGAGGCTGCACCCCGCCGCGCCGAGGTGCAGCGCGCGCAGAGGGCCGGGGGCGAGCTCGTCCACGACGGCCGCCATCTGCTGCATGTACTCGAACGCGAGCATCCCGGGGTCGTCGAGGTCGAGGTAGGAGCTGGGGACGCCGTTGACGTACAGCGTGACCGCCGACGGGTGGTCGGGGTCGCGCTCGACGTGCGCCGTCCCCGTCGACGTGGCCACGGGCCCGGTCGGCAGGTCGGGGGCCGCGCCACGGCTCCCGTTCGCCCGGCGCCGGGACCGTGTGGGTGGCGCGGAGGACCCTGGGGAACGTCGGGAGGTGCGGCGAGCCATGTGCTCACCGTAGGGCCGGCCGGCACCGGACGTTGACAGGATCGAACAGGTGTTCGATAGTGGAGGAGGAGGTGCGCGATGTCGAACGAAGCAGGCGCGAAGGGGGCGGTCGCCGTCCCCGCCGAGGTCCGTCGGCTGCTGGACCGTGCGGACGCGGAGCTCGTCGCGGCGGCGCTCGCGCAGGACGCGGGCGAGCGCTTCGTGCACGCGCACCTCGGTGCGCTGCGCGCCGCCGCGGCGGTCGTCGCGCTGCGTGCCCGGCCCGTGCGCCGCGGCCGGGCCCGCTCGGTGTGGGACCAGCTCGCGGACGCCGAGCCGTCGCTCGCCGCCTGGTCCGGCTACTTCGCGAGCGGGGCGCGCGTCCGCGCCGCCGTCGACGCGGGCCGGTTCGACGCCGTGGACCCGCGCCGGGCCGACGAGCTCGTGGCGTGCGCCGAGGACTTCCGCGACGAGGTCGCGATGCTCGTCGACCCCGACGCCGGGTTCGTCCGGATGCCCGGCCTGCGGACGGTGGCGTCGTGACCCGGGCGCTGCCTGCGTCGAGCGCCCGGTGAGGCGGCGATGAGCCGCGGTCCGCGCGCGAGCGTCCGCCGCGACTGGGGCGACGACGAGGAGGGGTGCTCGATCCTCCACGTCGACATGGACGCGTTCTTCGCGTCCGTCGAGCTCGCCCGGCGCCCCCAGCTCGTCGGTCGCCCGGTGATCGTCGGCGGCGCGGAACGGGGTGTCGTCCTCGCGGCGACGTACGAGGCGCGGGCCTTCGGTGTCCACTCGGCGATGCCGATGGTGACGGCGCGCCGCCTGTGCCCGCAGGCGATCGTCGTCCCGCCGGACCACACGCGGTACCACGAGGTCTCCCGGTCCGTCATGGCGGCGATCGGCGAGATCACGGCGCTCGTGGAGCAGGTGAGCGTCGACGAGGCGTTCCTCGACGTGAGCGGGGCCCGGCGACGGCTCGGGCCGCCGACGCGGATCGCGGCCGAGCTGCGGCGCCGCGTGCGGGCCGAGCACGGCATCACCTGCTCGGTCGGCATCGCGACGAACAAGTTCGTCGCCAAGCTGGCCTCGACGCACGCGAAGCCGGACGGCGTGCTCCTCGTGCCGGCCGCGGCCACGGTCCCGTTCCTGCGCACGCTGCCCGTGGGCGCGCTGTGGGGGGTGGGGGAGCGGACCGAGAGCGCCCTCGCGCAGTGGGGCATCCGGACCGTCGCCGAGCTGGCCGACACGGACGTCGCCTCCCTCCAGGCAGCGGTCGGCAAGGTCGCGGGCGCGCACCTGCACGACCTCGCGTGGGGGCGCGACCCCCGGCCGGTCGAGCCCGAGCGGTCGGAACGGAGCATCGGCGCCGAGACGACGTTCGCCCACGACCTGCGCGACCTCACGGCGGTCCAGGCGCGCGTCCTGGAGCTCGCGGACCGGTGCGCGGGCCGGCTGCGCCACCAGGGTCTCGTCGCACGCACCGTGAGCGTGAAGGTCCGCACGAGCGACTTCCGCACCGTCACCCGCGCGCGGACCCTCGGCGCCCCGACGGACGTCGCGCGGGAGATCTACCTCGTGGCACGGGAGCTCGTCTCGAGCGTCGACCTGCGGGGCCTGGCCGTCCGGCTCGTGGGGGTCCGCGCGGAGGGTCTCGAGCCGCGCGCGGAGGCCGTCGTGCAGCCCACGCTCGAGGAGGCCGTCGAGGAGACGAGCGCGGCGCGGCGCCGCGTGGAGGAGGCCGTCGACGCGGTCCGAGGGCGGTTCGGCGTGAGATCCATCGCCATGGGGCCCGCCAGGGCCCGCTCGACTACCACCCCCGCGGATGTCGATCTATCCTGAGGGTGACACACGACCAGCGTGGAGAAACGGGGTGCTCATGCCTCTGTCTGAGTACGAGCAGCGGGTCTTGGAGCAGATGGAGCGCGCGCTCACCTCGGACGACCCGCGGTTGGCGAACACGCTCCAGGCGCCACGACGACGTTCGGCGCTGCGCTACGTCCTGGCCGGGGTCGGCGTGGTAGGCGGCCTCCTCCTCCTCGTGCTGGGCGCTGCGCTCTCGCAGACCTGGCTCGGGGTGATCGGCTTCGTCCTCATGTTCGGGGGCGTCGTCCTGGTCTTCCAGTCCCCGCGCTCGTCGCGCAAGGGACCGGTCGGGACCGTCGAGGCGGACGGCACCGTCCGCCCGGCCGCGCCGAGCAAGTCGACGCGCCGCAAGCCGTTCCTCAGCCGACTGGAAGAGCGCTGGGACCGTCGGCGCGAGCAGGACGGTCGCTGAGCGATCCCTCGACCGCGTCGACCGCCGCGTCGACGAGCTCCTGGAGCCGCTCCGGGCGGGTGACCGTCCGCGGTTCCGGGGCGTAACGCTCGGCCTCGAGGGCCGACGCCAGCCCGGCGACCGCCTCGGCCACGTCCTCGTCGCGCGGGTGCTGCCCGCGACGCGCCTGCAGGCTCGCGACGACGGCGGCGGGAACGCGGCGGGGAGTCGTGGACGTCGGCCACCGGACGTCGAGCGCCCCGAGCCTGTCGACGAGCTCGTCCCACGCGTCCTCGGCGTCACGCAGACTCGGTGTCTCGGAACGACGCCGCAGCACGAGCCACAGCGCCCCGCCGACGGCGACCGCGACGAGGAGCGCGACCCCCACGACGAGCGGCCACGGCGCGCCCTCGTCCGCACCGCCGCCGGTCGTCCCACCGGTCCCGGACGTCGTGGGTGCCGGGCTCGCGGGGGCCGAGGGCGCCCCGGTCGTCGCACCGGGGGTCGGCACGTTGCCCGGGTCCTGCGGGCCTCCCGGGGTGACGGCCACGGGCGTCGCCCAGCGCGGCGTGGGCCCCGTCTGCTGGGCCGGGGTCGGCTCGAACCGCACCCAGCCCTGGCCCGGGAACCAGAGCTCCGGCCAGGCGTGGGAGTCGCGGCCGGTGACCTGGAAGCTCGAGTCGTCGACGCGCTCGCCCGGCAGGAACCCGACGCCGAGGCGCGCGGGGATCCCGAGGGTCCGCGCCATCATCGTCATCGACGTCGCGAACTGGACGCAGTAGCCCGTGCGGTCCTGGAGGAAGTCCCAGACCGCGTCGCCGGAGTCGCCCGGGGGCACCTCGGTCGAGTACGTGAACTGCGAGACGTCGCGGAAGTACGTCTGCAGCGCGAGCGCCTGGTCGTAGCGGGTCGGCGCCCCCTCGACGACCGTGGCCGCCAGGTCGCGGATGTCCTGCTCGTGCTCGGTCGCCGGGACGTCGAGGTAGTTGGGGTCGTCCGGGTCCGCGCCGCTCGCCCCGCGGAGCGACTCCGCGTCGAGGGGGCGGGAGAAGACCGCGAGCTCGTAGGCGGTGCCCGCGCCGGTGGGCTGCTCGCCGAGCACCTCGTCGCGGACGTCGTCGTACGACCAGTCGCCGTCGATGTCCACGGTGCGGGGCTCGGTCGGGAGGGGGAGCTTCGTGTCCCGCAGCGACTCGAGCGTGACGCGTACGGAGGTCGGCTCCTCGACCCCGCCCGGGTCGGTGGGCCACAGCATCTGGTCGGCCGCCTCGATGGGGGTGCCGTCGCGGTCCGCGCCGCGCCGCCAGTTGGTGCCGTCGAAGCCCGTGAGGGTGAACACGCGGAGCGGGCCGACCTCGTCGCCGTCGGTGCGGTAGCGCAGCACGACCTCGCCCGAGCGCTCGGCGAGGTCGCGCCGCATGTCCAGGTCGTCCGAGAGCCGCACGGTCTGCCCGGTCGACGAGAAGAGCCGGGACCACGACGCCGACGCGACCTCGGGGAGAGAAGCGCTCGCCGACCCGAGACCCAGGGAGACGACCGCGACGGCGACCGCCACGACGAGCGCCCCGGCGGCACGCAGGCCACCGGCCGCACGGTCCTCGGCCCGTCGCGCGGCCGCGCCACGCCGCACGGTGCGGTGCGGGTTGTCGACCGCGAGGAGCAGGACCAGCGCCGTCACGGTCACGACGAACGCCAGGGGCGGGATCTCGCCCATGATGACGAGTCCCGGGACCCACAGCGCGAGGAGCGGCACCGCGACGCCTGCGCCCAGCCGGAGCCCGCCGGCCATGAGGTCGGCGACGAGGAACACGACGACGGCGCCGCCGACGGCCATGAGCGCGATCGGCAGGCTCGGGTCGATGGGGGCGACCTCGGCGAGCGTGAGGTCCCGCGCGGTGGAGAGCCGGGACAGGACCCGGTCGACGTTCGAGAGGCCGATGAGCGGGGAGAACCGGTCGGTCGGGCCGCCGTAGAGCCCGAGCAGGGCCCAGAGCCCGACGACGAGCCCGGCGAGCGAGGGGAGCAGCGCGGCCGGCGGGGCGAGGGTCTCCCCGCGAGCGGCGTGGCCGCGCTCGAGGGCGTACCGCGAGACGCCGGTCACGAGGGCCAGGACCGCGATGGTCCGCACGGCGGTGCCGGACCAGCCGCCCGGACCGATGACGCTGCCGAGCGCGTAGGTCGACGCCGTGACCGCGACGGCGACGAGCGCGGTCGTCGCGAGCACGCGGAGGCCGACCGAGGTCGTGGAGTCCGGGCGGGACGTGGTCATCGTGAGCCCTCCACGAGCAGGGTCCAGGCGTGCTCCAGGGACGCCGACGGGTCGACGAGCGCGGCGTGCCACCCGGTCGAGCGCAGGGCCGCGACCGTCTCGAGGGCGTCCGCGTGCTCGGGTGCCCAGGGACGAGCGCTCACCACGAGCGCGCGGTGCAGGCCGTCCCCGGCCATGGCCGCGACCGTGTGCCGGGCGACCGAGCCGAGCGGGCCGAGCACCGCGACGGTGATCTCGCCCGGGCGCCGGTCCCGCCGCAGCGCCTCGGACGTCGCGACGACCGAGCGGTCGGCGTCCGCGACGACGTGGTGCCCGTGCAGGTCGACGGTGGCGTCCAGGAGGTCGGCCGGGCCCTCGCCCGAGCGGTTGACGCGGAAGCCCGTGCCGGACACGACCGGCGCGAGCGACGTCGGGACGAGCCGGACGGGGTGGCCGGCCTGGAGGAGCGACACGCCGATCGACGCCGCGCACTCGACCGCCCACTCGCCGTCGGCGAGAGCGCGCGGGCTCGACGCGGCGAGCTCCGGGTGGGGCAGCAGCCCGCGGTCGAGGAGGACGCTGACGGGCGGCAGGCCCGCGCTCTCGTCCGCGCGGACCATGAGCTGACCGTGCCGGGCCGCGCTGGCCCAGTGCACGCGCCGCGGGTCGTCGCCGGCGACGTAGTCGCGCAGCACCGAGTCGTCGCTCGACGCGAGCCGGGCGCCCGACGCGGAGCGCTCGTGCTCGCCGAACGCGCGCGACCCGCGGACGGGCAGCTCCACCGTGCGCGGCCACACGGCGACCGCGGTCGGCTCGCCGAGCTCCTGGGTCGCGCTGACCAGGCCGAACAGGTCGACCCGCGTCGTGAGCAGCGGGCCGAGCGGCCACCGTCCGCGGCGGAGGGGGCGCAGTCGGTAGCGCACCGCGATGTGGTCGCCCACCGTCGCGACCTGGGCGCGCAGGGAGCCCTCGTCGCACAGCTCGTGCGCCGCCTGCTCGCTGATCCTCAGACGGGCGAGCGTCGTGGCCGTGGACGACGTCGCCCGCGTGGCCGCGACCGTGAGGCGCGCCGTCGTGAACTGCCCGCGCACGGCGGGGTTCGGCTGGACGCGGCGCGTCACGTGCAGGGCACCACGACCGCGGTCGATCCGACGGACGGCCATCCAGCACCAGGCGGCGCCGACGGCGAGCGCCCCGGCGACGCCGAGCCCGACGAGGTCGGGCAGCCCGAGCGTGACGCCCAGGACGGCGAGCGCGGCACCCGCGGCGAGCAGCACCGTGCCGCGGCGGGTCAGGCGCGCGCTGGCGAGGCTCCTGCCCCTGCCGCGGAGCCGCGCGAGGAACGACGGGGCGCGCACGTCAGCGTCGCTCGGTCGCGTCCAGGGCGGGGATCGGCGTCTGCGCCACGATCGACGCGACGACGGCCTCGGCGTCCTGGCCCGAGAGCCGGGCCTCCGTCGTGATGACGAGGCGGTGCGCGAGCACCGGGACGGCGAGGTACTGGACGTCGTCGGGGAGCACGTGGTCGCGCCCCGCCATGGCCGCGAGGGACTTCGCCGCGCGCAGGAGCTGGAGCGTCGTGCGGGGCGAGGCGCCGAGCCGCAGGCCCGGGTGCTCGCGCGTCGCGGTGACGAGGGCGAGCACGTACCGCTTGACGGCGGTGGACGCGTAGACGGCCCGCGCGACCTCGGCGAACCGCAGGACGGCCGCGCCGGTCGTCACGGGGCGGAGGTGCGCCAGCGGGTTGTCCGACTCCTGCCGGTCGAGCATCCGGAGCTCGGCGTCGACGTCGGGGTAGCCGACGGTCAGCCGCGCCATGAAGCGGTCGCGCTGCGCCTCCGGGAGCGGGTAGGTGCCCTCCATCTCGACGGGGTTCTGCGTCGCGACGACGAGGAACGGGCTCGGCAGCGGGTGGGTGGTCCCGTCGACCGTCGTCTGTCCCTCCTCCATGCACTCGAGGAGCGCCGACTGCGTCTTGGGCGAGGCGCGGTTGATCTCGTCGCCGATGACGATGTTCGAGAAGACGGGGCCGGGGCGGAACTCGAACTCGTGGTTCGCCGCGCGGTAGATGTTGACGCCGGTGAGGTCGCTCGGCAGGAGGTCCGGCGTGAACTGGATACGGCCGACCTTGCAGTCGATCGTGCGGGCCAGCGCCTTGGCGAGCGTCGTCTTGCCGACGCCGGGGACGTCCTCGATGAGGAGGTGACCCTGGGCGAGGAGAACGGCGACCGTGACCGTCACGAGGTCCGGCCGGCCCGTGACCACGGACTCGATGCCGGAGCGGATCCGGCCCGTGGTCTCGACCAGCTCGTCGAGTCCCGCGAGGGGGCCGCCCCCGGGCTCGTCGGAGGGCGCGACAGGGGCGATGTCGGGGAGCACGGAGACCTCCGTCGTCGGTGGCGCAGGGTCGCGGACCAGGGAGACCGCGGGTGGGAAGAGCCTAGTGGACCGTGCGCCGTGCGCCGAGCGTCGTCGCGAGGGCGGACGCGCCGCACGGGCGCGCGCCTGCCGCGGGGCCCGCGGGCGGGCTCCCGCCGCGACGCGCCATGGGGAGCACTCCCCTCCACCGCGCTCCACGGCGTCTGACCTGCGGAGATCCTGCGAAGGCGGGTGAAAGCCGGTGGATTCACCGAGAGCGGTGGAGGGAAGTGGAGTACCGTGGAGGAGAAGGGAGCAGGAGAGGAGGTGCCTGGTGCATGTCCGGTTTCGTGGACGACGTGCTCGGCGGTTCCTCCGGCCTGCTCCTGGGCACCTTCACGCCACGGCTGGACGACAAGGGGAGGCTCATCCTCCCCGCGAAGTTCCGGTCGCGGCTCGCACCGGGTCTCGTCATGACGCGGGGGCAGGAGCGCTGTCTGTTCCTGCTGCCGATGGACGAGTTCCGGCGCATGTACGACCAGATCCGGCAGGCGCCGGTGACGAGCAAGCAGGCCCGGGACTACCTGCGCGTCTTCCTCTCGGGGGCGAGCGACGAGATCCCGGACAAGCAGGGACGCGTCTCGATCCCCGCGCCCCTGCGGGCGTACGCGGGGCTCGACCGCGACGTCGCCGTGATCGGCGCCGGCACGCGGGTGGAGATCTGGGACGCGCAGGCGTGGGAGACGTATCTCGCGGAGCAGGAGTCGGCGTACTCCGACACCGCGGAGGAGGTGTTCCCGGACCTGCGCTTCTAGGGTCACCCCCGGCTCCCGCACGGTGAGGCCTCCTCCCGCCCGGTCTGACGCACTTCCCCGGCGCCAGAAAGGACGCGGAGGGAGACCTGACCGTACGGGGCCGGGCCGACGAGGAGCACCACCCGGCGGCGCGTCCCGCGCCACCCGGCCACCGACCAGCACGGAGAGGAGACGGACATGACGAGCACTCCCGACGACGCCGCCGAGCGGCACGTCCCGGTCCTCCTCCAGCGGTGCGTCGACCTCCTCGCTCCGGCGCTGGCGCAGCCCGGCGCCGTCCTCGTGGACTGCACGCTCGGGATGGGCGGGCACACCGAGGCGGTCCTGGAGCAGGTCCCGACCGCGCGCGTCGTCGGCATCGACCGCGACCCCGAGGCCATCGCGCGCGCGTCGCGCCGTCTCGAGCGCTTCGGCGACCGGTTCCGCGCGGTGCACGCCGTCTACGACGAGATCGGCGAGGTCGTGGCCGACGTCGTCGGCGGGCCGGTCCAGGGCGTGCTCATGGACCTCGGCGTGTCGTCGCTGCAGATCGACGAGGCGGACCGCGGGTTCTCCTACGCGCACGACGCGCCGCTCGACATGCGCATGGACGCGACGACCGGCCAGACCGCCGCCGACGTCCTCAACACCTACGACGAGCGCGCGCTCACGCGGATCCTGCGCGACTACGGCGAGGAGCGGTTCGCGCAGCGGGTCGCCCGGGCGATCGTCCGACGCCGCGAGCAGCGCCCGTGGGAGCGCAGCGCCGAGCTCGTCGAGGTCGTCCGCGGCGCGATCCCCGCGGCGACGCGCACGACGGGCGGGAACCCGGCCAAGCGCACCTTCCAGGCGCTGCGGATCGAGGTGAACGGCGAGCTCGAGGTCCTCGAGCGCGCGGTCCCCGCCGCGGTGGACGTGCTCGCCGTCGGGGGACGCGTCGTCGTCGAGTCGTACCACTCGCTCGAGGACCGGATCGTCAAGCGGGTGCTGGCCGCGGGGGCGACCGTCAGCGCCCCGCCCGGGCTGCCCGTGGTGCCGGAGGACGACCAGCCCTACCTGCGGCTCCTCACCCGGGGCGCGGAGGAGGCCTCCGAGCAGGAGCGGGAGTCCAACCCGCGCTCCGCGTCCGTCCGGCTCCGCGCCGCCGAGCGGACCCGACCCACGCCGCAGCACCGGCGCCCGACGCACCGCCAGACCGACCGACCGCACGACCCGGGGGAGAGGACACGATGAGCGCACAGAGGTCGACCGCCGCCCGCCCGCTCCCGCGCACGGCGCGCCCGGCACCGCGCCCGTCGCTCACGGCGCTGCCGGGTGGCGCGTCCGAGCGCGCGCTCCGCTCGCGGCTCGAGATCGTCCGCGCGCCGCTGCAGGCGCGGTCCAAGATCCCGTTCCTCGTCGTCTGCATGTCGATCCTCGGTGCCGCGCTCCTGTGTGCTCTCCTGGTGAACACGACGATGGCGCGCAACTCCTACGAGATGTCGGAGCTGCGCCGGGAGGTGAGCCGCGTGGCCCAGGACACGCAGAGCCTGCAGGCGCAGGTCGATGCCCGGAAGACCTCGCTGCCGGACACCGCGGCGTCCCTCGGCATGGTTCCCGCGGAGGACCCCGCGATGCTCCGGCTGTCCGACGGCACGGTCGTCGGCGGCGTGCTGGAGGAGGCCGGGCAGTGACGGGCGACGCCGGAGCGGGACGCGACCGCCGGTCGCGACCCGCAGCGAGCACGCAGCGGACCCGACCCGCCCCCACGGCCTCCCGGCCCTCGCCGGGAGGCCGCGGTGCTTCCGGCGCGGGCCGGGCCGCGGCGGGCGGCGCGGCGCGCACCGGGTCGCGGACGCCGGCGAACGGCACGCGGAGCGTGGCCGCGTCCGCCCGGTCGTCGAGGGGCACCGGCTCCCGAGCCCCGCGGGACGGCGCCCGCCCGCCCGCCCGCCCCGCGCGGGCGAGCCGGGAGCCGGGGCGTCCCGAGCGGCGCCAGCGGTGGCTCATCGTGGTCGCCGGCGTGATCACGGCGGTCTTCGTGGGTCAGCTCGTGAACGTCCAGGTGCTCCGCGGGCCGGCGCTCGCGGCGGACGCGCGCGCCGACCGTACGCGCAGCTCGACGCTCCTCGCCCACCGCGGTGACATCACCGACGCCGACGGCGTGGTGCTCGCGACCTCGGTGGACCGGTACACGGTCGCGGCGGACCCGAAGACGATCGCCGACTTCACGCCCCGCACCGCGGACCTCGTCGACGGCGAGCCGCTCGAAGAGGGCGGTGCCGTGGGCGTGGCCAAGCTGCTCGCCCCGATCCTCGGACGGTCCGCCCCGGAGCTCGCCGCGCAGCTCAACGGGACGTCCCGGTACGTCGTCCTCGCCAAGGACGTCACGCCCGAGGTGCAGCGCCAGATCGCCGACCTCCGGCTCTCCGCCTACGTGCGCACCACCATGACGAGCGAGCGGACGTACCCGGCGGGCACCGTCGCGGGCAACCTCGTCGGCTTCGTCAACGAGGAGCAGGCGGGCGGCGGCGGGGTCGAGGCGTCCTACGACGACGTCCTCGCCGGCGTCTCCGGGTCGCGCGAGTGCGAGGCCGGGCTGGGCGGCCAGGTCATCCCGACCGGCCGGTGCGACGTCGTGGAGGCGGTGCCCGGGCGCAACGTGCAGCTCACGGTCGCGCGCGACGTGCAGTGGAAGGCGCAGGACTCGGTGGACCGCGCCGTGAGCGAGACCGGCGCGGAGTACGCGATCGCCGTCGTGCAGGACGTCCGCACGGGAGAGGTCCTCGCGCTCGCGGACTCCGGCACGGTGAACCCGAACGACCGCACGACGGACGCCGTCGCGCGGCCGAGCCGCGCGGTGTCGAACGTGTTCGACCCCGGGTCGACGGGCAAGGTCGTCACGATGGCCGCCGCCATCGAGGGCGGGTACGCCGACCCGGCGACCCAGTTCGAGGTGCCCTACCTCTACACGACGCCCAACGGCGAGACCTTCCGGGACTCGCACGAGCACCCGGTGGAGCGGCTCACGCTCGCCGGGGTGCTCGCCGAGTCGTCGAACACCGGGACCGTCCAGGTCGGGGAGAAGATCCCCAAGCAGGTGCGCTACGACTATCTGCACAAGTTCGGGTTCGGCGAGAAGTCCGGCCTCGGCCTGCCGGGAGAGTCCGCCGGCATCCTGCACCCCGCCGACGCGTGGGACGGCCGCACCGAGTACGCCGTGCTCTTCGGCCAGAGCGTGTCCGTGAACGCGATCCAGGCCACGAGCGTCTTCTCCACGATCGCGAACGGGGGCGTCCGCACGACGCCGAGCATCGTCGCCGGCACGACCGACGAGCGCGGAGCGTTCGTCCCCGCCGAGCGCCCCGCCCCGGTGCGCGTGGTCTCGCAGGAGACGGCGGACACGGTGCTGCACATGATGGAGTCGGTCGTCGAGGAGGGCACGGGTTCCAGCGCCGCGGTGCCCGGCTACCGGGTGGCCGGCAAGACGGGCACGGCGCAGATGGCCGGCTCCGACGGGAGGCTGTCCTCGATCATGGCGTCGTTCATCGGCGTGGCGCCCGCGGACGACCCGCGCTACACCGTGTCCGTGTTCCTCAAGGACCCCCACTCGTCGATCTTCGGCGGTGTCGTCGCGGCACCCGTGTTCAGCGAGATCATGGGCTTCACGCTCGAGCACGAGGGCGTGCAGCCGAGCACGGAGCCGTACGTGCCGCTCCCGACGACGTGGTGAACCTCACCTCGTCGGTCGGCCCCGCCCGGCGAGCCCGTCGCTCCGTCCGGGACGGCGTCCGTGGAGGTCCGGTGAATCATGGTCCGGAGCGGCGGCGAGGGCGGGACGGCTTGCGGGGGTGGCGGTCGCGGCACGGTAGGTTCTACACGTGACATCCCCGATCGACCGCCTTCGTCCTGCCGCGACCACCCGTCGGTCGGTCGAGGACCTGGCAGCACGGTTCGGCCTCGACGTCCGCGCAGGTGACGGGCCCGCAGCGCCGTCGGCACCGGGCCCCGTCGAGGTGTGGGGGGTCGCCTCCGACGACCGCACGGCGGACGCGGGCGACCTCTTCGTCGCCCTCCCCGGTGCCCGGGCGCACGGGGCGCGCTTCGCTCCCGCGGCCGTCGCGCGCGGGGCGCACGCCGTTCTCACGGACGAGCAGGGCGCGGCGCTGGCGGCCGAGGCGGACCTGGGCGTCCCGGTGCTCGTCGCCGCGGACCCGCGCGCGCTGCTCGGCCCCGTCGCCGCGTGGGTCTACGGCAGCCCCGCGCAGGACCTCACGACGTTCGGCGTGACCGGCACGAACGGCAAGACCACCACCACCTACCTGGTCGACCACGCGCTCCGCGCGCTCGGCTGGAAGGGCGGCCTCATCGGCACGGTCGAGATGCGGTCGGGCGACCGCGTCCTGCCGAGCCGCCTCACGACCCCGGAAGCCGCCGACCTGCAGGCGCTGCTCGCGGCGATGCGGGAGGACGAGGTGCGCACCCTCGCGATGGAGGTCTCGTCGCACGCGCTCGCGCTGCACCGGGTCGACGGCCTCGTGTTCGACGTCGTGGGCTTCACGAACCTCAGCCAGGACCATCTCGACTTCCACGGCGACCTCCAGGAGTACTTCGAGGCGAAGGCGCTCCTGTTCACGCCGGAGCACGCCCGCCGCGGCGTCGTCGTCGTGGACGACGCGTGGGGCGAGCGCATGGTCGCGGCGGCCCGCATCCCGGTCGCGTCGCTGCGCGTGGGCACGCAGGACGCCGCGGACGCGCAGCCTGCCGCCGACTGGACCGTGCACGACGTCGAGCCGTCGGCGGCGGGGGGCTCCGCGTTCACGCTGCGCCACCGCGACGGGCGGCGGGTGCGCACGACGACCGCCCTGCCCGGTGCGTTCAACGTCGCCAACGCGGCGCTCGCCCTCGCGCTCGTGCTCGAGGCGGGCACGGACCCGCGCGACCTGGAGGCGGCGCTCGAGGCGGCCGGCGGGCTCACCCCGGCGGTCCCGGGACGCATGGAGCTCGTCTCGCGTCCTCCGCACCGCCCGCGCGTCGTCGTCGACTTCGCCCACAACCCCGACGCGCTGGCGCTCGCGCTCGACGCGCTGCGCCCGACGACGCCCGGTCGTCTGGTCGTCGTGTTCGGCGCCACGGGCGACCGCGACCGCGGCAAGCGGCCCACGATGGGCGGCGTCGCGGTCGAGGGGGCCGACGTCGTCGTCGTCACGGACGACGACCCGCACGGCGAGGACCCGGCCGCGATCCGGGCCGAGGTCCTCCCGGGGGCCCTCGCCGCCCGCGCGGCGGCAGCCGCCGCCCCGGAGGCGCGCGACGTCGTGGTGCTCGAGGTCGCGCCGCGCGCACGCGCGATCCGCGAGGCGATCGCCGCCGCCGGCCCCGACGACACGGTGCTCGTCGCGGGCCGCGGCCACGAGGTGTGGCAGGAGATCGCCGGCGTCGACCACGCCCTGGACGACCGTGTCGAGGCGCGCGCCGCGCTCGAGGAGCGGGACGCGGGCGCTGCACCCCACGGAACCCCCGACGACCTGAAGGAGCACCACGCATGATCGAGCTCACTGCGGCGCAGGTGGCCGCAGCGACCGGCGGACGGCTGTCCGCCGACCCGGAGGCGCGGGTCGGGGGGCCCGTCGTCGTCGACTCGCGCCGGGTCGAGCCGGGATCGCTCTTCGTCGCGCTGCCCGGCGAGCACGTCGACGGCCACGACTACGCGGCCGGGGCGGTCGCCGCCGGGGCGACCCTGGTCCTCGCGGCCCGTGAGCTCGACGTGCCGTGCGTCGTCGTCGACGACGTCCAGACCGCTCTGGGCGAGCTCGCCCGGCACGTGCTCGCGACGCTGCGCGAGCGTGGCGACCTGCGGGTCGTCGCGGTGACCGGCTCCGTGGGCAAGACCACGACCAAGGACCTGCTGGGGCAGCTCCTGCGGCCCGAGGGCGCGACGGTCGTGCCGCGCGGCTCGTTCAACAACGAGATCGGGCTCCCGCTCACCGTGCTCGAGGCGGACGACTCGACGCGCTTCCTCGTGCTGGAGATGGGGGCGAGCGGCGTCGGCCACCTCACCTACCTGACCCGCATCGCGCCTCCCGACGTCTCGGTGGTCCTCGTCGTGGGCAGCGCCCATCTCGGGGAGTTCGGCGGCATCGAGGCCGTGGCGCGCGCGAAGGCGGAGATCGTCACGGGCCTGGCCCCGGGCGGGGTCGCGGTGCTCAACGCCGACGACCTCCGCGTCGCCGCGATGGCCGACGCCGCGCCGGGCGAGGTCGTGACGTTCGGGACGATCCCCGCGTCCGACGCGCGCGCCGAGGACCTCGGGATCGACCGGACCGGCCGTGCGTCGTTCACGCTGCGCGTGCGCCCGGGAGCGTCCGGGGCGACGGGCGCGGAGGCGCACGCGCGCGTGACCCTCGGCCTCGTCGGGGAGCACCACGTGACGAACGCCCTCGCGGCCGCGACGGCGGCGCTGCGCCTCGGCGTCGCGCTGCCCGACGTCGCCGCGCGGCTCTCCGACGCGCGCGCGCTGAGCCCGCACCGGATGCAGGTCACCGAGCGCCCCGACGGCGTGACGGTGATCGACGACTCGTACAACGCCAACCCCGACTCGATGCGGGCCGCGCTCAAAGCTCTGGCGGTCATGGCGGGGCGCGACCGGCGGTCCGTCGCGGTGCTCGGCGAGATGCTCGAGCTCGGCGAGGACTCGCGCGTCGCTCACGACGACATCGGCCGGCTCGTGGTCCGATTGAACGTCAAGCTGCTCGTCGTGGTCGGCGAGGGCGCCGGCGGGATCCACGACGGCGCGACCCAGGAGGGGTCGTGGGGCGACGAGACGCGGTTCGTCCCCGACGTCGAGGCGGCGTCCGCGCTGCTGCGCGACGAGCTGCGGGAAGGGGACGTCGTGCTCGTGAAGGCCTCGAACGGGTCCGGCCTGTGGCGGCTCGGTGACGAGCTGGCCGCGGCCGGCGCGGACACGTCCGGAGGTGACGGCGCATGATCGCGATCATCGTCGCGGCGGGCGTCTCCCTGCTCGTCGCCCTGTTCGGCACGCCGCTGTTCATCCGGTTCCTCGTCCACCGCAACTACGGGCAGTTCGTCCGCCAGGACGGCCCGACGGCGCACTTCACCAAGCGCGGGACGCCCACCATGGGCGGGGTCGTCATCATCGGGGCGACGCTGCTCGGCTGGGCGATGTCGTACGTGGTCTCGGGGCGGTTCCCGAGCGTGTCCGCCCTGCTCGTCCTGTTCCTCATGACGGGGCTCGGGATCGTCGGCTTCCTCGACGACTTCACGAAGATCCGCAAGCAGCGCAGCCTCGGGCTCACGGCCCGCGCGAAGATCATCGGCCAGGGCGCGGTCGGCATCGCGTTCGCGGTGCTCGCGCTGCAGTTCCCGAACGAGCACGGCCGCACGCCGGCGTCCACGCGCATCTCCTTCCTGCGCGACACGAACCTCGACCTCGCGTTCGCGGGCGCCACGGTCGGGCTGATCCTGTTCGTGATCTGGGCGAACTTCCTCATCACGGCGTGGTCGAACGCGGTGAACCTCACGGACGGCCTCGACGGCCTCGCGACGGGCGTGTCCCTCATCGTGTTCGGCTCGTACGTGCTCGTGGGGATCTGGCAGCTCAACCAGACGTGCCAGCGCCTCGCCTCGGCCGGTCCGAGCTGCTACGAGACGCGAGACCCGCAGGACCTCGCGATCGTGGCCGCGGCGATCGTCGGCGCGTGCTTCGGCTTCCTGTGGTGGAACGCGAGCCCGGCGAAGATCTTCATGGGCGACACCGGGTCGCTCGCCCTCGGCGGCGCGCTCGCCGGCCTCTCGATCCTCACGCGGACCGAGTTCCTCGCGCTCATCATCGGCGGCCTCTTCGTCATCATCGTGCTCTCCGACGTCATCCAGATCGGCTTCTTCAAGATGACCGGTCGGCGCGTGTTCAAGATGGCTCCGCTGCACCACCACTTCGAGCTGTCGGGCTGGGGCGAGGTCACCATCGTGATCCGCTTCTGGCTCATCGCCGGGCTGTTCGCCGCGCTGGGCATCGGCATCTTCTACGCCGAGTGGGTGGTCGGCTAGTGGCACGCGACCGTCACGACCTCGCGGTCCCGCTCGACGTGGCGCGCGTGGTCGTCGCCGGCCTCGGCGTCTCGGGCCGGGCGGCCGCCGCCGCGCTCGCGACCCGGGTCGCCGTCGTCGTCACGCTCGACGACCGCGCGGAGGACGCCGACCTGCACGCCGCGGAGGACGTCGACCTCGCGGCGACCGATCTCGTCGTCGTCTCGCCCGGGTGGCCGCCGAGCCATCCGTTCCTCGTGGCGGCGGCCGAGCGGGGCGTCCCGGTGTGGAGCGAGGTCGAGCTCGCCTGGCGCCTGCGCGTCGACGGCCCGTCCGGGAGTCCCGCGCCCTGGCTCGCCGTGACCGGGACGAACGGCAAGACGACGACCGTCGAGATGCTCGAGACGATCCTGCGGACCGCGGGCCTGCGCGCCGCGGCGGTGGGCAACGTCGGCACGCCGGTCGTGGAGGCCGTGCTGGACCCGACGCTCGACGTGCTCGCCGTGGAGCTCTCGAGCTTCCAGCTCCACTTCACGCACACGACGTCGCCCGAGGCGGGCGCGGTGCTCAACGTCGCCCCGGACCACCTCGACTGGCACGGCGGGATCGACGCGTACGCGGCGGACAAGGGCCGGGTCTTCGAGGACGCGCAGGTGGCGTGCGTGTACAACGCCGCGGACCCGCGCACCGAGGCGCTGGTGCGCGAGGCCGACGTGGTCGAGGGCGCGCGCGCCGTGGGCTTCACGCTCGGCGCCCCGACGCGCGGCCAGCTCGGCGTCATCGAGGACGTGCTCGTGGACCGCGCGTTCCACGCGCCCGCGGACGCTCCCGACCGGCACACGCACGCGGCCGAGCTCGCCACGCTGGGCGACCTCGCGCACCTGGCCGGGGCCGACGGCGTCGTGCCCGCGCACGTCGTCGCGAACGCGCTCGCCGCGGCCGCCCTCGCCCGGGCCCACGGCGTCCCGGCCGTCGCCGTGCGCGACGGCCTGCGCGCGTTCCGCACGGGCTCGCACCGCATCGAGCAGGTCGCGTCGGTCGACGGCGTCGCCTACGTCGACGACTCCAAGGCGACCAACGCGCACGCGGCCTCCGCGTCGCTCGCGTCGTTCGCGCCCGGGACCGTCGTGTGGGTCGCGGGCGGCCTCGCCAAGGGCGCCTCGTTCGACGAGCTCGTCGCCGCGCGCGCCGACCGGCTGCGGGCCGTGGTGCTCATCGGCGTGGACGCGGAGCCGTTCGCGGGCGCGCTCGCCCGACACGCGCCCGATATCCCGGTCGTGCGGGTCGATCCTGGCGACACTGGGACCGTGATGCCCCGCGCCGTCGACTCCGCCCGCCGCCTCGCGCAGGCCGGCGACACGGTGCTGCTCGCCCCGGCCGGCGCGTCGATGGACCAGTTCCGCTCGTACGCGGCGCGCGGCGACGCGTTCGCCGACGCGGCGCGCGCGCTGCGCCCCGACCACGGGTAGGCCGGTCCGGCCATGACACAGACCGCGAACGGACGAGGGGCGCCGTCGACGCGCACGACCCCTCGCACGGGCGCGGGTCGGAAGTCGGCACGGGGCCGGGCGAAGCCGCCGGCCGGCCGCGGGGCGCGCCCTCGCACGACCGCCGTCCCGGCCGAGCGGCCCTGGCTCGGGCAGTGGAACAGCACCGTGACGAGCTACTACCTCCTCGTCGGGGCGACCGCGCTGCTGACGATCATCGGGCTCGTCATGGTCTTCTCGAGCTCGGCCGTCACCCAGATCGCGGCGGGCAAGTCCCCGTTCGGCGCGTTCCTGGACCAGGCCCGGTTCGCTCTCCTCGGGCTGCCCGTGCTGCTCGTCGCGACCCGGATCCCGATCGCCTGGTACAAGCGCCTCGCCTGGCCCGCGCTCGTCGCGGCTCTCGCACTCCAAGCGTTGGTCTTCACGCCCCTCGCGGTGAACGTCAACGGCAACATCGGCTGGGTCGAGATCGGGTCCTTCCGCTTCCAGCCGGCGGAGATCGCCAAGCTCGCCCTCGCGCTGTGGCTCGGCGCGGTGCTCGGGCGCAAGCAGCGGCTGCTCGGACAGTGGCGCCACGTGCTCGTCCCCGCGGTGCCGGTCGCCGTGGTGGTGATCGGGCTCGTCCTGGCGGGACACGACCTGGGCACGGCCCTCGTGCTCATGGCGCTCGTCGCCGGCGCGTTCTTCGTCTCGGGCGCCGACGGCCGGCTGCTCGCGCTCGGTGCCGGCATCGCCGCGTTCGTCGTGGGCTACGTGTTCATCCTCAACCAGTCGGGCGGCGACCGGCTGGGGCGCATCATGGCCACCTACCGTGAGTGCACGGACACGCTCGGCGAGTGCTACCAGTCCCTGCACGGGCAGTGGGCGCTGGGCACCGGCGGCCTCACGGGCGTCGGCCTCGGGGCGAGCCGCGAGAAGTGGAGCTACCTGCCCGAGGCGCACAACGACTTCATCTTCGCCGTGATCGGCGAGGAGCTGGGGCTCTTCGGCACGCTGCTCGTCCTCGGCCTGTTCGTGATCGTCGGCGTCGCGACGAGCCGGATCATCCGGCGGCACCCGGACCCGTTCGTGAAGATCACGACCGCCGCGATCGCGTGCTGGATCGTCGGGCAGGCGTTCATCAACATCGGCGTCGTGATCGGTCTGCTCCCCGTGATCGGCGTCCCGCTGCCGCTCGTCTCCGCGGGCGGCTCCGCGCTCATCATGACCATGGCCGCGCTCGGCGTGCTCATCTCCTTCGCCCGCACCGAGCCCGGCGCGGCGGAGGCGCTGGCGGCGCGGGGGAGCGTCGTGCGGCGCTCGCTCGCGGTCGTCGGCCGGGCGGCGCGGCCCCGGCGCCGGGCGCGATGACCCCCGGTCCCGGGACCGGGCGACCCCCGGCTCCGGCGGCCCACAGCTTCAGACCACAGCCAGGACGCGGCACCCGCCGCAAGGAAGGACGACGAGGTACGTGACGACGATCGGTTCGGTGGTGCTCGCAGGCGGCGGGACGGCGGGGCACGTGAACCCGCTCCTGGCGGTGGCGGACGAGCTGCGGGCGCGTGAGCCCGGCGTGGTGGTGACCGCGCTCGGGGTCGCGGGCGGGCTGGAGGACGACCTCGTCCCCGCGCGCGGCTACCCCCTGCGGCACGTGCCGCGCGTCCCCCTCCCGCGGCGGCCGAGCGCCGAGTGGGTCAACCTCCCGGGCCGCCTCAAGTCCGCGGTCGACGCCGCGGGCGCCGTCATCGACGAGACGGGCGCACGCGTCGTGGTGGGATTCGGCGGCTACGTGTCGACGCCCGCGTACCTCGCGGCGCGCCGCCGCGACGTGCCGGTCGTGATCCACGAGCAGAACGCCCGTCCCGGCCTCGCCAACCGGCTCGGTGCCCGGTGGGCCGCGCGCGTCGGGGTGACGTTCGAGGGCACGCCGCTCAAGGGCGGCGTGGTGACGGGCCTGCCGCTGCGCCGCGAGATCCAGGATCTCGTGGCCGCCCGCGCGGCCGACGCGGTGGCCGTGCGCGCGGACGCCGCGGCGCGACTCGGGCTCGACCCGGGTCGGCGCACGCTCGTCGTCACGGGCGGGTCGCTCGGGGCGCAGAGCCTCAACGAGGCGGTCTCGGGGGCGGCCGACGCGCTCCTCGGCGCGGGCGCGCAGGTCCTCCACCTGACGGGCAAGGGGAAGGACGCGGCCGTCCGCGACGCGGCGGCGGCCGCGGTCGCCGCGCATCCGGGCGCGCGGTACGACGTGCGCGAGTACCTCGCCGAGATGCAGCTCGCGCTCGCCGTCGCGGACCTGGTCGTGTGCCGTGCGGGCGCCGGGACCGTGGGCGAGCTCGCGGCGCTGGGCATCCCGGCCGTGTACGTCCCTCTGCCGATCGGCAACGGCGAGCAGCGGCTCAACGCCGGCCCGGTCGTCGCTGCGGGCGGCGGCCTGCTCGTCGACGACGCACAGCTCGACGCGGCCTGGGTCGCGCGCGAGGTCCCGGCGCTGCTCGGCGACCCGGGGCGCCTCGACGCGATGGCGGGCGCGGCGGCGCGGGCGGGCGTGCGCGACGGCGCGGCGCGCGTCGCCGACCTCGTCGCCGAGGCGGTCGCCGCCGCCGACGAGACCGGGACGCGCTCGTGACGACGTACGGCGACTCCGCCCCGGTCCCGCTCGACGAGCTGGGCACCGTCCACCTCGTCGGGGTCGGCGGCGCAGGCATGTCGGTGGTCGCGCGACTGCTCGCGGCGCACGGCGTCCGCGTGCAGGGTTCGGACGCGCGCGAGAGCGAGACGCTCGAGGCCCTGCGGTCCGACGGCGTGCAGGTCTGGGCGGGGCACGACGCCGCCCACGTCACGGGCGCGGACACGGTCGTGGTGTCGAGCGCGGTCCGCGCGTCGAACCCGGAGCTCGTGGCCGCGCGCGCCGCGGGACTGCGCGTGCTGCACCGCTCGCAGGCGCTCGCGTCGCTCATGGCCCGCGGGCGCTCGGTCGCGGTCGCCGGCGCGCACGGCAAGACGACGACGTCCGCGATGATCGCGACGGTCCTGCGCGGCGCGGGTCTCGACCCGTCCTTCGCGATCGGCGGCACGGTGCTCACGGCGGACGGGCCCGTCGCCGGGGGGCACCTCGGGTCCGACGTCCTCGTGGCCGAGGCCGACGAGTCCGACGGCTCGTTCCTCAACTACGCGCCCGACGTCGCGGTCGTGACGAACGTGGAGCCGGACCACCTCGACCACTACGGGTCGCGCGCGGCGTTCGAGCAGGCGTTCGTCGACTTCGCGGCGCGGATCGTCCCGGGCGGGACGCTGGTCGCGTGCGCCGACGACGCCGGGGCGCGCGCGCTCGCGGCCGCCCACGCCGCGGGCGGGGGCGCGGTCGTCACCTACGGCACCGCCGACGACGCCGACGTGCGCGCGTCGGACGTGCGCCCGACCACCGACGACGGACGCGCGGGCGTGCGCGCGGCGCTCGCGGGGGCCGTCGGGGGCGCCACGCTCGACGGGCTCGAGCTGCGGCTGCGCGTGCCCGGCCACCACAACGCGCTGAACGCCACGGCGGCCGTCGTGACGGCGGTCGTGCTCGGCGTGGACCCGGCGGCGGCCGTCGCCGCGGCGCACGGCTTCCTCGGCACGGGACGCCGGTTCGAGGCGCGCGGCGAGGCGGGCGGGGTGCGGGTCGTCGACGACTACGCGCACCACCCGACGGAGGTCGCGGCGCTGCTGGCCGCCGCGCGGCCCGTCGCCGCGGGAGGCCGGGTGCTCGTGCTCTTCCAGCCGCACCTCTACTCGCGCACGGCGACGTTCGCGCGCGAGTTCGCGCAGGCGCTGGGGGCCGCGGACGAGGTCGTGGTCACGGGGATCTACGCCGCGCGCGAGGACCCCGACCCGACCGTGGGACCGCGCACGATCACGGACCTGATGGACGCTCCCGGCGTGGTGGTGGCGGCCGTGGAGGACCGGGTCGAGGCCGCGCGCCGCGTCGCCGACGCCGCGCGGCCGGGGGACCTCGTCCTCACGGTCGGCGCCGGCGACGTGACGGAGCTGGGCGCAGTGGTCCTCGCGCGGATCGCCGAGCGGACCGCCGGCGCCGGTGCTCCCGGAGGGGGCGCGGCCTGATGCGCCCGCCACCCCGGCCCCGACCCGCCGCACCCCGACCGGACCGGTCGGGCGCGGGGGCGAGCGCCGCGCGGCCCGCGTCCCCGGCACGGGCGGGGACGCCGAAGCCGGTCACCCGGGCGCCGACCGAGGAGACGCCCACACGGCCCGTCCGCCGCGTGACCTCCGCCGGTCGCGAGCTCGTGCCGTCGACCACCGAGCGCCCCCGGGCGGGCGGGCCCGCGACGGGTCCGCAGAGCGTCCGAGGGCGGCCGCGGGGTTCCGCGAGGACGCCGACCGCCCCGCGCGGGACGCCGACGGCGCCGGTCGGCGTGGTGTCGCACGGGATGGCCGAGCGGCTGGCCGAGCGCGACGCGATGCGCCGGCACCGCGTGCGCACGCGCATGCTCGGGTGGGTCTCGGGTGCGCTCGTGGTGGCCGCGCTCGTGTGGGTCGCGTTCCTCTCGTCGGTGCTCGGGCTGGACCCGGAGGACGTGACGATCTCGGGAGAGGGCACGGTGATCGACCCGGCCCAGGTCGAGGCCGTGGTCGCGGAGTCCGCCGGGGTGCCGCTGCCGCGACTCGACACGGTCGCGCTGCGCGAGCGGGTCCTGGCCCTCAACGGCGTCCGCGACGTCGAGATCCGCCGCGCCTGGCCGGCCGGGCTGACCGTGCTGCTCGAGTCGCGCGAGCCGGTGGTCGCGGTCCCGGTGGACGGCGGGTTCGCGCTGCTCGACGCGGACGGCGTGCAGGTGCGCACCGACCCCGCCGTCCCGGAGGGGCTGCCGGAGATCGACGCCCCGCTCGACGACCGTGGCGCCAAGGCGCTCGACGCGGCGCTCGTGCTCCTCAACGCGCTGCCGGCCGACCTCCACGCGCAGGTCGCCGAGGTGTCGGCCCCGACGCGCGACGCGGTCCGGATGACGCTGCGGGACGGCGTGGTGGTGGAGTGGGGGAGCGCGGAGGAGGCGGCGCTCAAGGTCCGCGTCCTGCAGACGCTGCGCGCGGTCCCCGAGAACGCGGGCGTGACGCTCTACGACGTCTCGGCACCCACGATGCCGGTGACGCGGTGAGCAGCACGGGAGCGCCGTGCACGGCGATACCCGACACGCGCGAGGCGGTCGTTGATGATGGGCACGTCGACACCTACGGTCGACCCATGAACGACCTGACATAACTATAACCCTCTAGTTGAGGGTGAAGGTTCAGGGCTGACCGATCGAGAGGCATTGACGTGGCAACTCCGCAGAACTACCTAGCAGTGATCAAGGTGGTCGGCATCGGCGGTGGGGGCGTGAACGCCGTCAACCGGATGATCGAGGTCGGCCTCAAGGGCGTCGAGTTCATCGCCATCAACACGGACGCGCAGGCGCTCCTCATGTCGGACGCCGACGTCAAGCTCGACGTCGGCCGCGAGCTGACGCGCGGGCTCGGTGCCGGCGCGGACCCCGAGGTGGGCAAGAAGGCCGCCGAGGACCACGCCGAGGAGATCGAGGACGTGCTGCGCGGCGCGGACATGGTCTTCGTCACCGCGGGCGAGGGCGGCGGCACCGGCACGGGCGGCGCGCCCGTCGTCGCGCGGATCGCTCGCTCGCTCGGCGCGCTCACCGTCGGTGTCGTGACCCGCCCGTTCACGTTCGAGGGTCGTCGTCGCTCGGTCCAGGCCGACCAGGGCATCGAGAACCTGCGCAACGAGGTCGACACCCTCATCGTCATCCCCAACGACCGCCTCCTGTCGATGTCCGACCGCAACGTCAGCGCGCTCCAGGCCTTCCACCAGGCGGACCAGGTGCTGCTCTCCGGCGTGCAGGGCATCACGGACCTCATCACGACGCCGGGCCTCATCAACCTCGACTTCGCCGACGTGAAGTCGGTCATGCAGGGGGCGGGCAGCGCCCTCATGGGCATCGGCAACGCGCGAGGCGACGACCGCGCCGTCCAGGCCGCCGAGATGGCGATCTCGTCGCCGCTCCTGGAGGCCAGCATCGACGGCGCGCACGGCGTCCTCCTGTCGATCCAGGGTGGCTCCGACCTCGGGCTCTTCGAGATCAACGAGGCGGCGCGTCTCGTCCACGAGGCCGCTCACACCGAGGCCAACATCATCTTCGGCGCGGTGATCGACGACGCGCTGGGCGACGAGGTGCGCGTCACCGTGATCGCCGCGGGCTTCGACGGCGGTGCGCCGCAGGTCCGTGGCGACGCCCGCGCGCTCGGCCAGGTGGCCGGGGCGCAGCGCCCGGCGACGAGCGCGATCCCGGCCGTCCCGGCGGCGCGCCCGGTGCCGCCGGCGCCGGCGCCGACGACGGGCGCCCACACGCTGCCCCGTCCGGTGGTGCCGATCCAGCCGGAGGCCGACGACGTGCCCGTCACGCTCGACGGCGGCTCGGGCCCGGTCCCCGTCGAGCCGTCGCCCGCCCCGACGTTCACCGTGGTCGGCTCGGGCGACGCGGCGAACCAGAACGCCGACGCCGTGCCGGGCGGCCAGAACGCGGGCGTCGAGGTGCCGCCGCGGATCTTCGACGAGGAGCCCGCGCGCCGCAAGGTCGAGGAGCTCGACGTCCCCGACTTCCTCAAGTGACCCGGTGCTGACCCGGGACCGGACCCGATGAGCACCCGACCTGCGTCCGACGGGAGGGGCGGCGTCCTCGACGCCGCCCCTCCCGTCGTGCTCGCTGTCGACCTCGGTCCCGGCGTGCGCGCCGGGTTCACGACCCGCACGGGCGGTGTCTCGCCGGCGCCCTGGGACTCGCTCAACCTCGGCCTCAACGTGACCGACGACGCGACGCGCGTCCGGAGCAACCGTGCGCGCGCGTCCGCGTGGCTCGGGGCTCCGGTCGCCTTCTCCTCCCAGGTGCACGGCACGGACGTCGTGCGGCTCGGCTCGCCGCCCCGGGACGCGGCCGGTGCGCCCGTGGACTCGGTGGGCGAGGCCGACGCGATCGTCGCGACCGCCCCGGGCGTGGGGCTCGGCGTGCTCGTGGCCGACTGCGTGCCCGTCCTCCTCGCGGACGCCGACGCGGGTGTCGTCGGGGTCGCCCACGCGGGACGGCGCGGGCTCGCGCACGGCGTCGTCCCGGCGGTCCTCGAGGCGATGCGCGCGGCGGGCGCCCGGACCCGGAACGTCCGGGCCGCCGTCGGGCCGAGCGCGTGCGGCCGGTGCTACGAGGTCCCCGCGACGATGCGCGACGACGTCGCGCTCGCGCGGCCGGCCACGCGGTCCACGACGTCGTGGGGCACCCCGGCGCTCGACCTGCCGGCCGGCGTGGTGGCCGACCTCGTCGCCGCCGGGGTCGAGGACGTCGTGCACGTCGACGCGTGCACGATCGAGGACGACCGGTTCTTCTCGCACCGGCGCGCGGCGCGCGGCGGGACGACGACGGGTCGCTTCGCCGGACTGGTCACGCTCTCCGGCGCGTGACACCCCCGGCCTCGACCTCCGGGTGAGGTTGAGGACGACGGGCGTGTCGTCCCGTGATCGTCCGACGCCCTCGGTTAGCGTGAACGCACCGGTCCGACGGCCGGTGGACCGACGGATCGATCGAGGACGGAGCAAGGCCCATGGCGGGAGCGCTGCGCAAGACCATGCTGTATCTGGGCCTCGCTGATGATCGCGGCGAGGACGAGCAGGACGAGTACGTCGACGAGCTCGACGAGACGGGGGCGGACGTGTCGCACGACTACCAGGCCCAGGTGACGCCGCTGCACCGCGCGCTCGGACCGCGCGAGGTGCCGCAGACGAGCATGTCGGCCGCCGAGCTGCGCCGGATCACGACGGTCCACCCGCGGTCGTACAACGACGCGCGCGTGATCGGGGAGGCGTTCCGCGGAGGGACGCCCGTGATCATGAACCTGTCGGACATGGACGACGCGGACGCGAAGCGCCTGGTCGACTTCTCCGCCGGACTCATCTTCGGGCTCCACGGCGCCATCGAGCGTGTCACGAACAAGGTGTTCCTGCTCTCGCCCGAGCACGTGGAGATCACCGGCGAGGAGCAGGCCGCGGCGCCGGCCCCCGGGCGCGCCGGGTTCTACAACCAGAGTTGACGGCGTGCGGGGCGCGCAGCGCCCGCCGAGCACGCGCCCCGCGTACGGCGCACGGAGGGACGGACGTGGCGACACGTCCGTCCCTCTCCTGCTGTCCGCCTCGCGGCCCGCGTGTCCCGTGCCCGGCCGCGCGACGTGCGTCTGGCACAGTTGACCCGTGATCTGGGACCTCATCACAGGGATCGTCGGATTCCTGCTCTGGCTCTACCTGCTGCTGCTCATCGGTCGGCTCGTGTTCGACTGGGTGCAGTTCTTCGCGCGCGACTGGCGACCGCGAGGCGTGATGCTCGTGCTCGCCGAGGTGATCTACTCGGCGACGGACCCGCCGCTGCGCGCGCTGCGCCGTCTCGTCCCGCCGCTCTCGTTGGGGCAGGTGCGCCTCGACCTGGCGTTCATCATCCTCTTCTTCGCGGTGACGATCGCGGCGCAGATCGTGTCGTCGCTCTGAGACGCACGTCACGCGGAGGTCCGCTGCGGGCGGACCACCGAGGTGTGCTACGTCCGGTTCGCCCCGACCGCGACCGGCCCGACGCCACACCGTCACGTCATCCACACGGGCGCGCGGCGCGCGAACGCACGACCGCTCCCGGCTCCCACGGGCAATCTCCGCTACTTTGGACTCTGGTGATCGCGAGGTCGCCCGGACCGACACGCAAACGCTATGAGGTGAACCGATGGCACTGCTCACTGCAGAGGACATCCTGAACAAGAAGTTCTCGGCGACGAAGTTCCGCGAGGGGTACGACGTCGAAGAGGTCGACGACTTCTTGGACGAGGTGGTGAGGACTCTCAACTCCGTGCAGGAGGAGAACCAGGACCTCAAGTCGAAGCTCGCTGCCGCGGAGCGTCGTATCGCCGAGCTCAGCCGGGCCGACGCGTCCAGCGCCGTGGTGCAGCCCGCCGTCGTCGAGGCGCCCAAGGCGCCCGAGCCGGAGCCCGCCCCGGTCGCGCCGATCTCGCAGGCCGTGGTCGCGAAGAACGGCGCGGAGCCCGAGTCGGCGACCGGCATGCTCCAGCTCGCCCAGAAGCTGCACGACGACTACGTGCGCTCGGGCCAGGAGGAGGGCGACCGGCTCATCGCGGAGGCGAAGGAGGAGGGCACGCGCATCGTGCGCGAGGCCGAGGAGACCTCGCACCGCACGCTGTCGCAGCTCGAGCAGGAGCGCTCGCTCCTCGAGCGCAAGATCGACGAGCTGCGCATCTTCGAGCGCGACTACCGCACGCGCCTCAAGAGCTACCTGCAGAACCTGCTGGGCGACCTCGACAACCGGGGCAGCGCCCTCCCGCCGCGCAGCAACGTCGGCGGGGCGAGCCGGACGAGCGACCTCGCTCCCGGCATCTAGCACCTGCGTCGACCGTCCGGCAGCGGCCGGTACGCCTCGCACCTGCGTCTTTCCGCCTCGGCGGCCCGGCGTGGTGTGTTGTGCGTACCGGCCGCTGCGTCTACTCTCGCGTGACTCGAACTTGGAGGGGCGACATGACCAAGCTCACCACCGCGGCCCGCACGGCCGTGCGCGACCGATTCCCGAACCTCGCGAAGGACGTCAAGTCCTTCCCCGTGCGCGACGGGGAGGAGCCCTGGACCCTGCGGGAGGCCGAGGAGCTCGCCGCCGAGCTCCTCGCGGAGAAGGAGCGCCTGGAGGGGGAGCTCGCCTCCGCCGACGAGGAGCTCTCGAACCTCCTGCGCCACTCCGGGGACGGGGCGGGCGACGACCAGGCGGACTCCGGCTCGAGCGCGCTGGAGCGGGAGCAGGAGCTGACCCTCGTCAACAACGTGCGCGACCTCCTCGCGCAGACGTCGCACGCGCTCGACCGCATCGCGGCGGGCACGTACGCGACCTGCGAGGAGACCGGGCTGCCGATCGGGAAGGCACGTCTCCAGGCGTTCCCGCGGGCGAACCTCTCGGTCGAGGCGAAGCAGCGCGCCGAGCGGCGCTGAGCGTCGCTCGCACGGACGGTCGGGCGGGGCCCGCGCAGAGGTCGTGGCCGACGTGGCAGACTTGCCGCCGATGTCCACCTCCGCGCTCCCCGAGCCCACCGAACCCGCCGACGCCCCCGATCCCGGCGGTGCGCCCGGCACCGAGACCGGCACCGAGACGAGCACCGAGACCAGCGTCCCGTCCGGTCCCGAGGCCGGCACCCCCGGCCGCGGGCCGCGGCGCGTCCTCGTGGTCTGGACGGTCGTCCTCGCCGCACTCGTCCTGGTGCTCGACCAGCTCACCAAGTGGTGGGCGGAGTCCAGCCTCACGGTCGGCGACGACACGATCCCGCTCCTCGGGTCCCTGCTGGGGCTCCGGCTCATCTACAACCCCGGTGCGGCGCTCTCCATCGCGACGGGGATGACCTGGGTCCTGACGATCGTCGTCGTGGCCGTGGTGGTCGTCATCGTGCGCATGGTGAGCCGGATCGGCTCCCGCGCGTGGGCCGTCGCCCTCGGGCTGCTGCTCGGCGGAGCGCTGGGGAACCTCGTGGACCGGTTCTTCCGCGAGCCGGGCTTCGCCCGCGGGCACGTCGTCGACTTCATCGCCTACGCGAACTGGTTCGTGGGCAACGTCGCGGACATCGCGATCGTGACCGCCGCGGTGATGATCGCCGTGCTCTCGGTCCTCGGCATCGGGCTGGACGGGACGCGTCACGGTGGCGACGAGGCGCCCGAGCCGGACGCCGGGGCGGCGGCCGAGACCGGCCCGACGACGGTGCACGCCGAGGGCGAGGAGGAGCGGTGAGCCTGCGCTCCCTCCCGGTCCCGGACGGGCTCGCGGGCGAGCGGGTCGACGCCGGGCTGGCACGTCTCCTCGGTCTCTCCCGCACGCGGGCGGCGGAGCTCGCCGCGGACGGTGCGGTCCGCCTCGACGGCCGCGAGGTCGGCAAGTCCGACCGGCTCGTCCCGGGAGCGTGGCTCGAGGTCGACGTGCCCGACGCCGCCCCGGCGGCGGTCGAGGTCGTCGCCGAGCCCGTGCCGGGGATGGGCATCGTCTACGACGACGACGACGTCGTGGTCGTCGACAAGCCCGTGGGCGTGGCCGCGCACCCGTCGCCCGGCTGGACCGGCCCGACCGTCGTCGGCGCGCTCGCCGCCGCGGGCTACCGGATCTCCACGTCGGGCGCGGCCGAGCGTCAGGGCATCGTGCACCGGCTCGACGTCGGGACCTCGGGCCTCATGGTCGTCGCGAAGAGCGAGGTCGCGTACACGGCGCTCAAGCGTGCCTTCAAGGAGCGCACGGTCGAGAAGGTCTACCACGCGCTCGTCCAGGGGCACCCCGAGCCGACCACCGGGACGATCGACGCGCCCATCGGACGCCACCCCAGCGCCGACTGGAAGTTCGCCGTCACCGCCGAGGGCAAGCCGTCGGTCACGCACTACGAGGTCCTGGAGATGCTGCCCGCGGCGTCGCTCGTCGAGGTGCACCTCGAGACCGGGCGCACGCACCAGATCCGCGTGCACTTCTCCGCGCTGCGCCACCCGTGCGTCGGCGACCTCACCTACGGTGCCGACCCGGTGCTCGCCTCGCGCGTCGCCCTGGCACGACAGTGGCTCCACGCCGTGCGCCTCGGGTTCGAGCACCCGACGACCGGGCAGTGGCTCGAGCTGACGAGCGCGTACCCGGACGACCTCGCGCACGCGCTCGAGGTGCTGCGCGGGGCGTACGCGTGAGCTCGAGGGCAGCCGCGGGTGCCGAGACGGCCGGGGACGGTCGGCTGGTCGTCGAGCGCGTGGTCGACGACGCCGGGCTGGCCGCGGCGCACGCGCTGCGGCTCGCGGTCTTCGTCGACGAGCAGGGCGTCCCCGTCGAGGAGGAGATCGACGACCTCGACACCGCGCCGACGACGACGCACGTCCTCGTGCGCGACCGCGAGCAGGAGGACCTGGTCGTCGGGACGGGGCGGCTGCTGACCGACCCGGCGCACCCGGGCGAGGTCCACGTCGGGCGGGTCGCGGTGTCCGCGGCCGCGCGCGGCACCGGCGCGGGCACCGCGGTGATGCGCGCGCTGGAGGGGATCGCGCTCGCCGAGCACGCGACGCCGGGGACCGACGGGCGGCGCCTCGTGCGCGTCCTGCTCTCCGCCCAGGTCCAGGCGATCGGCTTCTACGAACGGCTCGGCTACACCGTCTCGGGACCCGTCTACCTCGACGCGGGGATCGACCACCGCGACGCCGCGAAGACCCTCTCGACCGACGCCTGACGCGTCGGCGACCGGCGTGCCCGACCCCTCGTCCGGGGCCCCGGCGAGGAGTGTGCGACGCAGCACACCGGAGACCGCCGACGGTGCCCGGGCGCGTGGGTGGGGCGACTTAGGATCGGTGCATGCCGACCGCCGCTGAGGACTTCGTCCACCTCCACGTCCACACCGAGTACTCGATGCTGGACGGCGCGGCGCGGATCGGGGACCTGTTCGACGAGGTCGAGCGGCTCGGGCAGAAGGCCATCGCGACCACGGACCACGGCTACGTGTTCGGGGCGTTCGAGTTCTGGTCGCGCGCGCAGGCGAAGGGCATCAAGCCGATCATCGGCGTCGAGGCGTACATCACGCCGGGGACGAGCCGGTTCGACCAGACGCGCGTGCGGTTCGGCCAGCAGGGGCAGGAGGCCGACGACGTCTCGGCGCGCGGCGCGTACACGCACATGACGCTCCTCGCCAAGGACAACGAGGGACTGCACAACCTGTTCCGGGCGTCCTCGCTGGCGTCGCTGGAGGGGCAGATGGGCAAGTGGCCCCGCATGGACCGGGACCTGCTCCAGACCTACGGCAAGGGCCTCGTCGCGACGAGCGGCTGCCCGTCGGGGGAGATCCAGACGCGCCTGCGCCTCGGCCAGTGGGACGAGGCCGTGCGGACCGCGGGCGAGCTCCAGGACGTGTTCGGCCGCGAGAACTTCTACGTCGAGCTCATGGACCACGGTCTCGACATCGAGACCCGGGTCACGCAGGACCTGCTGCGGCTCGCGGAGACGATCGGCGCGCCGCTCGTCGCGACGAACGACCTCCATTACGTCCGCGAGGAGGACGCGTCGAGCCAGGAGGCCCTGCTCGCGATCAACTCGGGGTCGACGCTCGACGACCCGGACCGGTTCAAGTTCGACGGCACCGGCTACTACGTGAAGTCGGCGGCGGAGATGCGCCGGGTGTTCGCCGAGCTGCCCGAGGCGTGCGACAACACCCTGCTCATCGCCGAGCAGTGCGAGGTGTCGTTCGACACCTCGGCGAACTACATGCCGCGGTTCCCCGTCCCCGACGGCGAGGACGAGACGAGCTGGTTCGTCAAGGAGATCGAGCGCGGGCTGCACCGGCGGTACCCGAACGGGATCCCGGACGCGTCGCGCAAGCAGGCGCAGTACGAGACCGAGGTCATCATCCAGATGGGCTTCCCGGGGTACTTCCTCGTGGTCGCCGACTTCATCAACTGGGCCAAGGAGCAGGGGATCCGGGTCGGGCCGGGCCGTGGCTCGGCGGCCGGGTCGATGGCCTCCTACCTCATGGGGATCACCGAGCTCGACCCGCTCGAGCACGGCCTGATCTTCGAGCGGTTCCTCAACCCCGAGCGCGTGTCGATGCCCGACGTCGACGTCGACTTCGACGAGCGTCGGCGCGGGGAGGTCATCCGGTACGTCACGGAGAAGTACGGGGACGACCGCGTCGCCCAGATCGTCACGTACGGCACGATCAAGGCCAAGCAGGCGCTCAAGGACTCGGCGCGCCTCCTGGGCTTCCCCTTCGCGATGGGCGAGAAGCTCACGAAGGCGATGCCGCCCGCGGTCATGGGCAAGGACATCCCGCTGTCCGGGATCTTCGACCCGAAGCACGAGCGGTACCCCGAGGCGGCGGAGTTCCGTCAGCTCCACGACACGGACCCCGAGGCGCAGCGCGTCGTCGAGCTCGCGCGCGGCATCGAGGGCCTGAAGCGGCAGTGGGGCGTGCACGCCGCGGGCGTCATCATGTCGAGCGACCCGCTCATCGACATCATCCCGATCATGCGCCGCCCGCAGGACGGCGCGGTCATCACGCAGTTCGACTACCCGACGTCCGAGGGCCTCGGGCTCATCAAGATGGACTTCCTGGGGCTGCGCAACCTCACGATCCTCGACGACGCGCTCGAGAACATCATGATGAACGGCAAGGACCCGATCGAGATCGAGTCGCTCGCGCTCGACGACAAGGCGTCCTACGACCTGCTGGCGCGCGGTGACACCCTCGGCGTGTTCCAGCTCGACGGCGGGCCGATGCGCGCGCTGCTGCGGCAGATGAAGCCGGACAAGTTCGACGACCTCTCGGCCGTCATCGCGCTGTACCGCCCGGGCCCCATGGGCATGAACTCGCACACGAACTACGCGCTGCGCAAGAACGGCCTGCAGAAGATCGAGCCGATCCACCCGGAGCTCGAGAAGCCGCTCGCGGAGATCCTGGACGAGACCTACGGGCTCATCGTCTACCAGGAGCAGGTGCAGCGCGCCGCGCAGATCCTCGCCGGGTACTCGCTCGGCCAGGCCGACCTGCTCCGGCGCGCGATGGGCAAGAAGAAGAAGGAGATCCTCGACAAGGAGTTCGTGCCCTTCCAGGCGGGCTGCCGCGAGCGCGGGTACTCCGACGGCGCGATTCAGGCGGTCTGGGACACGCTGGTCCCGTTCGCGGGTTACGCGTTCAACAAGGCGCACTCCGCGGGCTACGGCCTCGTCGCCTACTGGACGGCCTTCCTCAAGGCGAACTACCCGACCGAGTACATGGCGGCGCTCCTGCAGAGCGTGCGGGACGACAAGGACAAGCTCGCCCTGTACCTCAACGAGTGCCGGCGCATGCACATCACGGTGCTGCCGCCCGACGTGAACGACTCCGCGGCCAAGTTCACGGCCGTCGGCAACGACATCCGCTTCGGCCTCACGGGCGTGCGCAACGTCGGCGCTAACGTCGTCGACGCGATCATCCGCACGCGCGAGGAGAAGGGCGCGTTCTCGTCGTTCACCGACTTCCTCGACAAGGTGCCGGCCGTCGTCTGCAACAAGCGCACCATCGAGTCGCTCATCAAGGCGGGCGCGTTCGACTCGCTCGGTCACCCCCGGCGCGCGCTGCTCGTCGTGCACGAGCAGGCGGTCGACTCGGTCATCAGCGTCAAGCGCAAGGAGGCCGAGGGGCAGTTCGACCTGTTCGCCGACTTCGGCGGCGACGCCGAGGACGGCATGTCGTTCTCCGTCGACGTGCCCGACCTGCCGGACTGGGACAAGAAGCAGCGGCTCGCGTTCGAGCGCGAGATGCTCGGTCTCTACGTGTCCGACCACCCGCTCTCCGGCCTGGAGCACGTGCTCACGCGGGCCGCGGACACCGGCATCGCGAACCTGCTCGCCGACGAGGGGCGGCCGGACGGGTCGACGGTGGTGATCGCGGGCCTGGTCACGTCGCTCCAGCGCAAGATGAGCAAGAACGGCAACCCGTGGGCGGCGGTGACCATCGAGGACCTCGAGGGTGCCGTGGAGGTCATGTTCTTCGGCGAGACCTATCTCGCCTACTCGACGATCCTCGCCGAGGACCAGGTCGTCGTGCTGCGCGGGCGGGTGCGCCGTCGCGACGACACGATGCAGCTCCAGGCGATGGAGGTGTCGCTGCCCGACATCACCGTGGGGGCGGAGTCGCCGCTCGCCGTGAAGGTGTCCCACACGCGCTGCGTGGAGCCGATCATCGTGCGGCTGCGCGAGGTGCTCGCGACGCACCCCGGCTCGGCCGAGGTCCACGTCCAGGTCCTGGAACCCGGCAAGACGACGGTCGTGCGCGCGGGGGACGGGCTGCGCGTCGAGAAGTCACCGGCGCTGTTCGGCGACCTCAAGGCCCTGCTCGGGCCGTCGTGCCTGGTCGGCTGACGCGGATGACCGCGGCGGTCGACGGTCCCGGACGCGCGTCGTGGGACGACGGCTCGGCGTCGCACCGGTTCCGGGTCGTGCCGGCGGCCTACGTGCTGCTGCGGCGCGGCGACGCGGTGCTGCTCCAGCTCCGGCAGGGCACCGGCTACCGGGACGGGTTCTGGGCCGCGGCCGCGGCCGGGCACGTCGAGGCGGGCGAGTCGGTCGTCGCGGCGGCGGTGCGCGAGGCGCGCGAGGAGCTGGGGGTCGAGATCGACCCCGCCGACCTGCGTCCGCTCACCGCCCTGCACCGCGGCGAGCCGGGCGGGCCGGCGCTCGAGCAGCGCGCCGACTTCTTCTTCGCGACCGCGGCCTGGTCCGGCGAGCCGACGCTCCAGGAGCAGGACAAGGCGGCCGACCTGCGGTGGTTCGCGCTGGACGCCCTGCCCGACCCGGTCGTCCCGCACGAGCTGCACGTCCTGCGCGCCCTGCGGGCGGGCACGGTGCCGGCGGTCATGACCTTCGGGTTCGACGCCTGACGCGCGCGGGCGCGGGGAGCGTCGGCGCCGGAACCCGTAGGCTCGACGCCGTGATGCGCCTCAACCCCGAACAGCTCGTCTTCGTCACCGAACGCCACCTGGCGACCCTCACCACGCTGCGCGCCGACGGCACGCCGCACGTCGTCCCCGTCGCCTTCACGTGGGACCCCGACGCGGGCGTGCTGCGCATCACGACGAACCGCGCGTCGGTCAAGGCCCGCAACGCGCGCCTGCCGGGCGCCGACGGGGGCGCCCCGCGTGCCGCGGTGTGCCAGGTCGAGGGCGGCCGGTGGATCACGCTCGAGGGCACGATCGAGGTCGTCGAGGACGAGGACGAGGTGGCGGACGCCGTCGCGCGCTACGCCCGTCGGTACCGCCCGCTCGACCACAACCCCGAGCGCGTCGTCCTCCGCCTCACGCCCGACAAGGTGATGGCCTCGACCTACATGGCCTGACGGTCGCTCAGGCGACGATCGCGCTCTCGGTCCCCTGGGGGTGGTCGACCGAGACGACGTCGCCACGGTGGAGCTGGCGGCCGCGGCGCGTGTCGACCTCCCCGTTGACGCGGACCTCGCCCTCCGTGACGAGCTCGCGCGCCTCGGCGCCGGACTCGGCGAGGCCGGCGAGCTTGAGGAACTGGCCGAGGCGGATCACGTCGTCGGAGATCTCGACCGGGCGGGCGTCGTCGGGGGAGCTCATGGATCCATTGTCCCCGCCCGCGGGCACCGCCACGACCCCGTGGCGACGAGGCCGGCACCGGACGACCGGTGGACGAAACGCCTCGTCGCGGCGGCGCGCGGGCTCCTAGACTCGACCCCATGATCACCCGCATCGATCTTCGAGGACGTTCCCTGTCCGCCCGCGAGCTCGTCGAGACCCTGCCGCGCGCAGCGCTCGGCGTCGAGGACGCGGCGCATCGGGTCGCCCCGATCATCGAGGCGGTCCGGGAGCGCGGCGCGGACGCGCTGCGCGAGTACGCCGAGCGGTTCGACGGCGTGCGCCCCGAGCACCTGCGCGTCCCGGCCGACGCGCTCGCCGACGCGCTCGCGGGCCTCGACCTCGACGTCCGGTCAGGCCTGGAGGAGGCGATCCGTCGTGTGCGGCTCGTGCACGCCGCGCAGCGCCCGCAGGACTTCACGGTCGAGATCGCGCCCGGGGCGCAGGTCCGCCAGCGCTGGGTGCCGGTGCGGCGCGTCGGGCTCTACGCTCCCGGCGGCCTCGCGGTCTACCCGTCGTCGGTGGTGATGAACGTCGTCGCGGCGCAGGAGGCGGGCGTCCGCAGCCTCGCGGTCGCGTCGCCGCCCCAGAAGGAGAACGGCGGCCTGCCGCACCCGACGATCCTCGCGGCCTGCGCGCTGCTCGGGGTCGACGAGGTCTACGCGGTGGGTGGTGCGCAGGCGGTCGCGATGTTCGCCTACGGCGCCGCAGGCAGCGAGCCGCAGGACGGGGACGTGCTGTGCGAGCCGGTCGACGTCGTGACAGGCCCCGGCAACGTGTTCGTGGCCGCGGCCAAGCGGCTCGTGCGCGGCGTCGTCGGCATCGACGCGGAGGCGGGCCCCACCGAGATCGCGATCCTCGCGGACGGCACCGCCGACCCGGGCCACGTCGCGGCCGACCTCATCAGCCAGGCCGAGCACGACCCGCTCGCGGCGGCCGTCCTCGTCACGCCGTCCGTCGAGCTGGCCGCCGCGGTCGAGGCGCGCCTCGCGGACCTCGTGACGGCGACGAAGCACGCGGCGCGCGTCGCGCAGGCGCTCGCCGGTCCGCAGTCCGCGATCGTGCTCGTCGACGACCTCGAGCACGGTCTGCAGGTGGTCGACGCCTACGGCGCGGAGCACCTCGAGATCCAGGCGGACGGCGCGGCAGCGCTGGCCGAGCGGGTCACGAGCGCGGGTGCGATCTTCGTCGGCCCCTGGTCGCCCGTCTCGCTCGGCGACTACATGGCCGGGTCCAACCACGTGCTGCCGACCGGCGGCTGCGCGCACTTCTCGAGCGGCCTCGGGGTGCACAGCTACGTCAAGGCGGTCCAGGTCGTCGAGTACGACCGTGACGCTCTGGAGGAGCTGGCGGACCGGATCGTCGCCGTCGCGAACGACGAGGACCTCCCGGCCCACGGCGAGGCGGTGCGGGCGCGGTTCCTGTGACGGCCGCGCGCGAGCACCGCGTGCCGGTGCGGCGCGCGGTCCCGCGCGATGCCGACGACCTCGTCGCCCTGCGCGTGCACCTCATGCGCGCGATGGGGGAGTCGGACGCCGAGGACGGCGCCTGGCAGCGCCGGGCGAGGGAGTGGTTCGCCCGCAGGCTCGGCTCGGAGGACGTCGTCGCCTTCGTCGTCGACGCGCCCGACCAGGTCGCGGCGTGCGCCCTCGTCGAGCTGCACCGGTCGGTGCCGTCCGCGCGGAACCCGCACGGCACGACGGCGCACGTGTCGAACGTCTGCACCGTGCCCGGGGCGAGGGGCCAGGGCTACGCGCGTGCGTGCGTCGTCGCGGCCCTCGACTGGGCTCGCGCGAACGGGGCGGACTCGGTCTCCCTGCACGCCACGCCCGACGGCGAGTCCCTGTACCGCGGGCTCGGCTTCGTCGACACGACGTACACGGAGCTGCGCCTGCGGTGGTGATGCGCTCGCGGGGCCGTCAGCGGACCCCGAGGACGAAGGGGTGCACGGCGGTGCCGCCCGCCTGGCGCAGCAGGCGCGCCGCGACGGTGAGGGTCCAGCCCGACTCGGTGTAGTCGTCGACGAGGAGCACGCGGCGACCGGCGAGCCCCGCCCGCGCGGCGTCCGACAGCTCGAGCTGCAGGCGGCCGGCGACCCCCGCGAGCCGGGTCGCGGAGTTCACGTCGTGCCGGCCCGGCTCCTCGCGGCCCGGGACCGGCCCGACGGCGCCGATGAGCGGCTTGCCGAGGTAGCTCGCGAGCCCGTTCGCGAGGTGGAACGTGAGCCGCGGTCGCGTCGCCGAGCGGACCGCGACGACGCCGTCCACGAGGAGCCGGCGTCCAGCGGGAGCCGTGGTGCCGGGTTCGGCGCCCTCGCCGGGCCCGGTCTCCGCCTCCGGCGCAGCGGCGGCCTCGTAGAGCTCCGCCCAGTCGTCGAGCACCCGCGCGGCCGCGCGCCGGAGCGCGACGGGCGTGTCGCCGTCGAGCGTCCCGGGGGCGAAGAGCTCGCGCAGCGGCGCCGACCAGCCGAGCCCGTCGAGCCGCGCGACGGCCCGCCCGGTCTCCGCGAGCTCGTCCGCGCCGAGGCGACCGCGCAGGTCGAGGCCCAGGCGGTCCATGCCGCTCGGCCACTGGCGACGTGCCACGACCTCCACCCCCGGGCGGTCCATGTCGGCGCGCGCGGCGGCGACGGCCTCGGCGTCCGGGAGCGCGGGCAGCGTCACGCCGCCGCACGTGTCGCAGCGCCCGCAGCGCCACCCGTCCTCGAGCTCCGGGTCGTCGAGCGCGGCACGCAGGAACGCCATGCGGCACCCGTCGGTCGCCTCGTAGTCGAGCATCGCCTGCTGCTCGGCGGTGCGCGTGGCGTCGACGCGCTCGTACCGCTCCGCGTCGTACGTCCACGGCCGCCCCGTGGCCTCCCAGCCGCCCTTGACGCGCCGGACGGCGCCGTCGACGTCGAGCACCTTGAGCATGCCCTCGAGGCGCGAGCGCTTGAGGTCGACCTGCGTCTCGAGCTGCGCGACCGACTGGGTCCCTCCCGTGCTCAGGGCGTCGAGCGTCGCGCGGACCTGGGACTGCGGCGGGAACGCGGTCGAGGCGAACCACTCCCAGATGCGCCGGTCCTCCTCGCCGGGCAGCAGCACGACGACGGCGGAGTCCACGCCGCGGCCCGCACGCCCGACCTGCTGGTAGTAGGCGATGGGCGAGCTCGGCGCACCGAGGTGGACGACGAACGCGAGGTCGGGCTTGTCGAAGCCCATCCCGAGCGCCGAGGTCGCCACGAGCGCCTTGACCCGGTTCTCCTTGAGGTCCTCCTCCAGGCGCTCGCGCTCGGCCGGGTCGGTCTGGCCCGTGTACGAGGCGACGGCGAGCCCCGCCGCGCGGAGCTGGCTCGCGACCTGCTCGGCCGCGGAGACGGTGAGGCAGTAGACGATGCCCGACCCGTCGACGTCCTGCAGCGCCTCGACGAGCCACGCGACGCGCGTGGGCTGGTCGGGCAGGCGCAGGACGGCGAGGTGCAGCGACTCGCGGTCCAGCCCGCCGCGCAGGACGAGCACGTCCTCGTGGCCCGCCTCGCCGGCACCGGCGGCCGCGCCGGACGCGTGCGCCGCGGTCACGCCGAGCTGCTCGGCGACGTCCGCCGTCACGCGCGCGTTCGCCGTCGCCGTCGTCGCGAGCACGGGGATGCCGGGCGGCAGGTCGGCGAGGAGCGTGCGGATGCGGCGGTAGTCGGGCCGGAAGTCGTGGCCCCAGTCCGAGATGCAGTGCGCCTCGTCGATGACGACGAGGCCGGCGTCGGCCGCGAGCCGGGGGAGCACCTCGTCGCGGAAGCCCGGGTTGTTGAGCCGCTCGGGCGAGCAGAGCAGCACGTCGACCTCGCCGGCGGCGATGGCCCGGTGCACGTCGTCCCACTCGGTGACGTTGGCGGAGTTGATGGTGACGGCCTTGATGCCCGCCCGCGCCGCGGCCGAGATCTGGTCGCGCATGAGCGCGAGCAGCGGGGAGACGATGACGGTCGGCCCGGCGCCGCGGTCGCGCAGCAGGCGCGTGGCCACGAAGTACACCGCGGACTTGCCCCACCCGGTGCGCTGCACGACGAGCGCACGACGTCGGAACGCCACGAGCGCCTCGATCGCGCGCCACTGGTCCTCGCGCAGCGCCGCGTCGTCGCGCCCCACGAGCGCGCGCAGCGCCGTCTCGGCGTCCTCGCGCAGCGACTGGCCGTCGAGCAGGCCCCGCAGCATGGCGAGCTTGGCCCGCTTGGCGGCCTCCCCGCCGTCGGGCGCGGGGGAGGACGCACGGGTCGGGAGGTCGGTGCCGTCCGGTACCGCCACGCGCGGCGCCGGCGCCGGGTCCGGGCCGGGCCCCGACGGCGCGGCCTCCGCCCAGGGGTCGCCGTACGGGTCGGCGGGCTCGTCGAGCGGCGGCGCGTCGGCCGGGTCGAAGGGCAGGTCGGCGTACGGGTCGGTGGGGCTCACCCGCACGATCGTAGGCGCACCTGCCGACCCTCGGGTCGTCGTGCACAGGCCGCGGCCCGCGGACCCCGGGGACGGGGTCGCGGGCCGCGGGAGCCGAGCGCGTGGGACGTCAGGAGCGAATGTCCATGACCACGCGACCGTCGATCCTGCCCTCCTCCATCTCGGAGAAGATCGCGTTGACGTCGTCGAGCGGGCGCACCGTGTACGTCGGGCTGATCTTCCCGCGGGCGAAGAAGTCGAGCGCCTCCGCCATGTCCTTGCGCGTCCCGACGATCGACCCGCGCACGGTCAGCCCGAAGAGGACGGTCGTGAAGATGTCGAGCGGGAACTTCTCCGGCGGGAGCCCGACGAGCGAGACCGTGCCGCCGCGGCGCAGCGCTCCCACGGCCTGCGGGAACGCGTGCGCGTTGACGGCGGTGACCAGCGCGCCGTGGACGCCGCCGCCCGTCTGCTCCTGGATCTCGGCCGCGGCGTCGGGCGACGTCGCGGCGTTGACCGTGACCTCCGCGCCGTGCTTGCGCGCGAGGGCGAGCTTCTCGTCGTCCACGTCCACCGCGGCGACGCGGCGGCCCATCGCGACGGCGTACTGCACCGCGATGTGCCCGAGCCCGCCGATCCCGGAGACCAGCACCCACTCGCCGGGCTGGGTGTCCGTGACCTTGAGGCCCTTGTAGACGGTGACGCCCGCGCACAGGATCGGCCCCACGGCGGACAGGTCGACCCCGTCCGGGACCACCGGGCAGTAGCGCGAGTCGACGAGCATGTACTGGCCGAACGAGCCGTCGACCGAGTAGCCGCCGTTCTTCTGGTGCGGGCACAGCGTCTCCCAGCCCGTCTCGCAGTACTCGCACTCGCCGCACGCGCTCCAGAGCCAGGCGTTGCCGACCGTGTCGCCGACCCGGACGCGGGTCACCTGGTCGCCCACCGCGACGACCGTGCCGACGCCCTCGTGTCCGGGCACGAACGGGGGCGAGGGCTTCACCGGCCAGTCGCCGTGCGCGGCGTGCAGGTCCGTGTGGCACACGCCGGTGTAGTCGACCTTGACGAGGGCCTCGTGCGGTCCGGGGGTGGGGACCTCGACCTCGTCGACGCGCAGCGGGTCCGTGAAGGAGTGGACGACGGCGGCACGCATGGTGGGCATGACGATCACCTCGGTTGCTCGGGGAGAGTGGCGGCCGGACCGTGCCGGCGGTCCTGCCTCGTCCTCGACGCTACGCGCGCCGGGGAGGGCCGGCGCGGTGAGCGGCGGTATCGACGACTCAGGGCCGTGCGGCTCGTGACCTTCGCCTCTCCACGACGAGGGCGAGAGTCCCCGCCACCACGACGACCCACTCGCTCACCGCGGCGAGCACCTGCTGCGTCCCGCCCACCGTCTCGTTCACGCCGAAGAACCCCACGGTCGTCGACAGGTAGAACGCGGCGAGGGTGAGCGCCCCGAACCCGACCGCGCCGAGGAGCGGGAGCCAGTGCCGCCACACGAGGACGAGGAGGCCGAGGACGAGCCCCGCGACCGCGTTGAGCGCGAAGAGCGGACCGACCACGTCGATGTCGCGGTACCCCTCGACGAACAGGGCGAGGTGGACGTCGGCCGAGAGCAGCAGCCCGGCGGCGGTCAGGCCGCGCAGGACCCACGCGCCGAGCGCGCGGCCCTCCCGGACGGGCGGCGTGGGCGGCCCCGTGGTCACGGACATCGTCGTCTCCTCCGCTCGTGGGCGGTCGGGGCGCGGGCCCGCGCGCCCCGGTGCTTCAATGGAACCGCCGCCGACGTCGTCGCGCGCGCCGGGCGGCCGGGGCGGGTCGAGGGGTCCGCCGTGCAGGCACCGTGCAGGGAGGCCGGACATGGACGCACCGCACCGCGCAGACGCCGCGCACGGCGCCGGACCCGACCGGAGCACGAGGGCTCCGGCCCGTGGCCCGGACCGGGGTTCGGCCCCGCGGCCGCGTGTCCCCCACGCGGCGACGCCGACGCGGCGCGTCGTCCTCGCCGGGTCCGGCGCGGGCGCCGCGCTCGCCCTCCTCGCCGCGTGCGGCGGCGAGCCGTCGGGGACGCAGGACGGGGCGACGAGCGGCGACGACGGCTCCGGCGGGGGCGAGGCCGTCGTCGAGCCCGGACAGGCGCTCGCCAGCACCGACGACGTCCCGGTCGGCGGGGCGCTCGCGGTCACCGTCGCGGGCGCCCCGCTCCTCGTCACGCAGCCCGAGGACGGGACGTTCGCGGCCTTCAGCGCGATCTGCACCCACCAGGGCTGCACGGTCGCGCCCGGGGACGGCGAGCTCCTGTGCCCGTGCCACGCGTCCCGCTACGACCTCGCGACCGGCGCCGTGCTCGGCGGGCCGGCACCCGCGTCCCTGCCCGAGGTGCCCGTGACGGTCGACGGCGGCGAGGTCACGTCCGCATGACGTGGCGGCCGGCGACCGCGCGCCGGGCGCGAGGTCGGCGCGAGCCCGGCTACGACCAGCGCCGCTGCCCGCGTGCCGGACGTCACGGACGTCGGTGCGCACGCGGTTCGTAGACTGTCCGGGTGACCCCACCCTCCGTCGCGGGACGGCCCCTGCTCCCGCTGCGCCCCGAGCTCGCCGGCGTCGAGCCGTACGGCGCGCCGCAGCTCGACGTCCCGGTCCTGCTCAACGTCAACGAGAACCCGCACGCGCCGAGCGAGGCAGTCGTCGCGACGATCACGCAGGCCGTGCGCGACGCCGCCGCGGGCCTCAACCGCTACCCCGACCGCGACTTCCTCGGGCTGCGCGCCGACCTCGCGGCGTACCTGGGCGCGGAGTCCGGCGTCGCGCTGGGCGCCGAGCAGCTCTGGGCGGCCAACGGGTCGAACGAGATCATGCTCCACGTGCTGCAGGCGTTCGGCGGCCCGGGCCGCACCGCGGTGTCGTTCGCGCCCACGTACTCGATGTACCCGGAGTACGCGCGCGACACCCACACGGCGTGGGTCGTCGGGCGCCGCGCCGAGGACTTCACGCTCGATCCGGAGCACGCGCGCGAGGTGGTCGCGCGCGAGCAGCCGTCCGTCGTCCTGCTCGCGAGCCCCAACAACCCGACCGGGACCGCGCTGCCCGCGGCGACCGTCGAGGCGGTGTGCGAGGCGGCGCTCGCGGTCCGCGTGCCGCTCGCCGACGGGCGCGAGGCGCCGGCCGTCGTCGTCGTCGACGAGGCGTACGGCGAGTTCCGCCGCGCCGGCACGCCCTCCGCGCTCGAGCTGCTCGACCGGTACCCGAACCTCGCCGTGACGCGCACGATGTCCAAGGCGTTCGCGCTCGCGGGCGCCCGCGTGGGCTACCTCGCGGCGTCGCGCGAGCTCGTCGACGCGCTGCGCGTGGTCCGGCTCCCGTACCACCTGTCCGCCGTGACCCAGGCGGTCGCGCGCGCGGCCCTGTCGCACTCGGCGGAGCTGCTCGCGCAGGTCTCGGCGCTGCGCGAGCGGCGCGACGAGACCGTCGCGTGGCTGCGCTCGCTGCGGCACCCGGACGGGCGCGCGCTCGCGGTCGCGGAGTCCGACGCGAACTTCGTCCTCTTCGGCACGTTCGACGACCGGCACGCGGTCTGGGCGGGCCTGTTGGAGCGGGGCGTGCTCATCCGGGAGACTGGTCCCGACGGCTGGCTGCGGGTGTCGATCGGCACCGGCGAGGAGATGCGGGCCTTCCGACAGGCCCTCGTGGAGGTGGCAGGACTGTGAAGCGCACCGCGCGCATCGAGCGCGCGACGTCCGAGTCGAGCGTGCTCGTCGAGCTCGACCTCGACGGCACGGGACGGACGGAGATCTCGACGACCGTCCCGTTCTACGACCACATGCTCACGGCGCTGGGCAAGCACTCGCTCATCGACCTCAAGGTCGTCGCGACGGGCGACACGCACATCGACGCGCACCACACCGTCGAGGACGTGGCGATCACGATCGGCGAGGCGCTGCGCGTCGCGCTCGGGGACAAGGCCGGCATCGGCCGCTTCGGCGACGCCACCGTTCCCCTCGACGAGGCGCTCGCGCTCGCCGTCGTGGACGTGTCCGGACGCCCGTACCTCGTCCACTCGGGCGAGCCGGAGGGCCAGGAGTACCACCTCATCGGCGGGCACTTCACGGGGTCGCTCACGCGCCACGTGCTCGAGTCGATCGCGCACCACGCGGGCATCTGCATCCACGTGCGCGTCCTCGCCGGTCGCGACCCGCACCACATCGTCGAGGCGCAGTTCAAGGCCCTCGCCCGCGCGCTGCGCGCCGCGGTCGCTCCCGACCCGCGCGTCGAGGGCGTCCCGTCCACCAAGGGGGCCCTGTGAGCACGCACGACGACGACGCGCTCGACGGCGTCGAGATCCCGGACGACCTCTCGTCCCTCACGGGTCCTTCCGCGGCGCCCGACCTCGTCGCGCTCATCACGCAGATCGCCGGGGCCGAGCCGCTCGCCGCGGCGTGCTCGCTCGCCCAGGTCGAGGCCGACGTCGTGCCGACCGACGTGGGCGCCGTCGCGGTGCTCCGCGACACGGCCGGCGACGCGCCCGCGCACGCCGCCGCCGCGCTGACCACCCTGGTCAAGGGCGTGCCGCTCGTGCTCGTGGCGCGCAGCGGCGAACAGCTCACGATGACGCGCTGGACCGACGGCGCCCCGGGCGACCAGCTCGCGCCGGGCCTCGTGCTCGGCGGCGCGCCCGAGGCGCTCGAGGACCTGCTCACCGGCACGACGACGCTCGCCGACCAGGCCGGCGTCGTCGCGAGCTCGTCGATCTCGCGCTGGAAGGCGATGCGGCTGCTCACGTCCGCCGCGCGCCGGGCCCGGAGGAGCGGCGCATGAGCGAGCCGGTCGTCGGTGAGGCGTCGGGCGTGCGGCGCCCGTCCGTCGTCGTCCTCGACTACGGGTTCGGCAACGTCCGCTCGGCCGTGCGTGCGCTCGAGCGCGTCGGCGCGGACGTCGAGCTCACCGCGGACCGTGCCGCGGCCCAGGACGCCGACGGGCTCGTCGTCCCCGGCGTCGGCGCGTTCGCCGCGGTCATGGCGGGCCTGCGCGGCGTCCGCGGCGACGAGATCGTCGGACGGCGGCTCGCCGGCGGGCGCCCCGTGCTCGGCATCTGCGTGGGCATGCAGGTCATGTTCGACCGGGGCGACGAGCACGGCACCCTGACCGACGGGCTGGGGGAGTGGGCCGGTCTCGTCGACCGGCTCGAGGCGGAGGTCGTGCCCCACATGGGATGGGACACGGTCGACGTGCCCGCGGGCAGCGTGCTGTTCCGCGGCGTCGAGGACGAGCGCTTCTACTTCGTCCACTCCTACGCCGCCCGGTCGTTCACGACTGGCCAGGACCTGCCCGCCGACTCGCCGATCCGGCGACCGCTCGTCACGTGGTCCGACCACGGCGGGAGGTTCGTCGCCGCCGTGGAGAACGGGCCGCTGTCCGCCACGCAGTTCCACCCCGAGAAGTCCGGCGACGCGGGCGCGACCCTGCTCGAGAACTGGGTCCGCTCGCTCTGACCGACCGCGCGCCGGGTGCACCTCGCCCGGCGCGCACCACCCGGCGCGACAGCGACGCGCCGCCGACACCGATGGAGAACCCCGTGACCGACCGCCTCGTGCTGCTCCCCGCCGTCGACGTCGCCGACGGCCAGGCCGTCCGCCTCGTCCAGGGCGAGGCCGGCTCCGAGACCTCGTACGGCGACCCGCTCGCCGCCGCGCTCGACTGGCAGTCGGGCGGTGCCGAGTGGATCCACCTCGTGGACCTCGACGCCGCGTTCGGCCGCGGCTCCAACGCGGAGCTGCTCGCCGACGTCGTCGCGCGTCTCGACGTCCAGGTCGAGCTCTCCGGCGGGATCCGCGACGACGCGTCGCTCGAGCGCGCGCTCGCCACCGGAGCGCGCCGCGTCAACCTCGGCACCGCGGCGCTCGAGAACCCCGAGTGGACGGCGAAGGTCATCGCGGAGCACGGCGACGCGATCGCCGTCGGCCTCGACGTGCGCGGCACGACGCTCGCGGCGCGCGGGTGGACCCAGGAGGGCGGCGACCTCTGGGAGGTCCTCGACCGCCTCGAGGCCGCCGGGTGCGCGCGCTACGTCGTCACGGACGTGACCAAGGACGGCACGCTGCGCGGCCCCAACCTCGACCTCCTGCGCGACGTCGCGGCGCGCACCGAGGCGCCGGTCGTCGCGTCGGGCGGCATCTCCAGCCTCGCCGACCTCGAGGCGCTGCGCGCGCTCGTCCCCGCGGGCGTCGAGGGGGCGATCGTGGGGAAGGCCCTCTACGCGGGCGCGTTCACGCTGCCCCAGGCGCTCGACGTCGCGGGTCGGCCGTGACGACGGGCTCCGCAGGGAAGGCGCTGCCGCCGTCCTCCGGCTTCGCGGGCGACGACGGCTCGGCGGACCCGGCGCTGGCCGCGCTCCTCGACGCCTACGCCGCGGGCTCGGGCTCGTTGGCCGAGGTCGTCGCGCGGCTCGGCGAGACGCGCGTCCTCATCCCGATCCTGGCCGAGCTCGAGAGCGCGGGCGAGGGCGAGCACGGGCACACCGTCGACAAGGAGGCATCGGCGGGCGTCGTCGCGATCGAGGCGCCGGACGGTCGCCGCGCGCTCCCGGTGTTCACGTCCGTGGCGACGATGGCGGCGTGGCGCGCGAGCGCTCGCCCCGTCCCCGTGGACGCCCGCCGCGCGGCGCTGTCCGCCGTGAGCGAGGACTGGTCGCTGCTCGTCCTCGACCCGGGCGGCCCCGTGACGGCGCTCGTGCCCCGGCCGGCCGTGTGGGCGCTCGCCCAGGGCAAGGACTGGTCGCCGACCGTCGTCGACGGCGCGGTGGACCCCGAGGTGCTCGCGGCGGTCCAGGGCGCGCTCGCCGGGATCCCGCACGTCGCGCGGGCGTGGGCGGAGCCGGGGCGGCGCGCGGAGGTCGCCGTCGTGCTGCGCATCGACGCCGGGCTGGACCGGGCGGGCCTCGACGCGGTGCTCGGTCAGGTCAACGCCGCCCTGGCGAACGACGCCGTCGTGTCCGAGCGCGTCGACGGCCTCGAGCTGCGGGTCGGCCGGGCGGACTGACCGTCCCGGGTCAGCGACGGCGCAGGCGGCTCAGGCCCCACGCGAGCGCGGCCGAGAACGCGACGACCGCCCCGAGCGCCTGCCCGCCGAGGATCACGCGGTTGAGGTCCAGCGCGGGCTGCCAGCGCACGCCCGCGTCGTCGACGACGTAGACCCCCTTGGCGACGACGCGGACCCCGAAGCCGCCCCCGCCTCCGGAGCCCTCGCCGCCCGCCTCGCCGCCGGCGTTGCCGGACCCGGGGTCGGACGACGCGCCCGTGCTCGGCGTCGCGGCCTCCTCGCCCTCCGCCGGCGCGGACGCGGCCCCGATGCGGCGACGCCAGTCGGCCGCGCCCTTGCCGGACAGCTCTCCCGCGCCGGAGCCCCAGCCCGAGCCGGTGCCGCCCCAGACGGTCGCGACGGGGATGACGAGCGTGCCGTCGCGCTCGTAGGACTCTCCGAAGACGCGACGCACGGTGAGCGTGTCGCGTGCCGCGTGGGTGATGTGCGCCGGGTCGACCGGGGACGTGTCCGAGCTCGCGTGTGTGCTCATGGCAGGAAGGGTAGACCTGCGGTCCCGGGTGCGCGCGGGGTGCGGCGCGGCGGGTCGTACCGGCCCGCCGCACCGCACCGACGCGCTCCCGCACGGGCGGTCAGGCGTCGCATTCCGGGAGGACGGTGAACGCCGACTCGTCGCCGAGCATCGTCTGCAGCGTGCTCACCGGGACGAGCAGCGACTTGTCGGTCGACGTCTTCGCGTAGACGACGCCGATGACCTCGCCGGCGTCGTTGAGCGCCGCGGAGCCGGAGCTCCCCGGCTCGACCGGGGCGTCGGTGACGAGCACCTCGCCGAGGTTCTCGTGCAACGGGTCCGTCGTCGTCCCGATGACGGAGCCCTGCGTCACCGTGAGCCGACCGCCCTCGGGGTAGCCCACGACCGTCACCGGGTCGCCCGGCGCCGGGTCGGCCGCCGCGAGGGTGGGGGCCGACGGGAGGTCCTCCGCCGTCCGGACGATCGCGAGGTCCGCGAGACCGGCCACGCTCGCGGTCTGGGCCGCGATGTCGCGGCCGTCGTAGGTGAGGAGCTGCAGCGAGCGTGACGAGTCGACCACGTGCTTGTTGGTGATGAGCGTCCGGGAGTCGACGGCGAACCCCGAGCCGGTCGACAGCCCGTCGCAGCGCACGTTGCGGATGCGCACGGCCATGCGCCGGACCGCGTCGAAGCCGTCCGCCGAAAGGTTCTCCGACCCCGCCGGGTCGTCGGGCGCGACGAGCGACGGAACGACCGAGTCCGGCACGGGCTCGGGGAGCTCCGGCAGGACGCCGCAGGCCGCCAGCGAGCCGGCGAGCAGGGACGCCGAGACGAGGGACCCGACGACACGCCGGCGGACGGAGCGCCCGGCGTCGCCCCGGGCGGACGGCCCGGGTCGGCGCCGGGTCATCCGGCGAGCTCCTGCTGGAGCTGGGAGTTCGCGTCCGTGGCCTCCTGGCACAGCAGGTCGACCTGGTCGGCGAAGCGCTCCAGGTCCGCGGGGTCGTACGCGTCGCGGTTGTTGAGGTAGCCGATGAGCTGCGTCTGCGCCGTCGTGCACTGGCCGAGCGCGGCCGCGACCTTGCCGGCCGCCTCCGAGACCCGGCTCTGGTAGTCGAGGTACTGCTGCGACGCCTCGTTCTCGTCGCCGAGCTGTGCCTTCTCGTTGGCGAGGTCGCTGATGCGGTCCTGCGCGGCCGTGAGCTGGGTGCGCGCGGAGTCGAGCTCGGCGTTCGCGCCGTCGAGCTCGGTCTGGAGCCGGGCGACGTCCTCGCCCAGGCCGCGGGCCTCGCTCTCCCAGTCCGCGCTCGACTCCTGCCACCGCGTCGTGGTGACCCACAGGTAGGCGCCCACCCCCAGGGCGGCCGCGAGGAGGAGGGACAGCACCACGATGGCGACCACCGCACCGCGGCGGCGGCGCGCTGGCGCGGTCGCGTCACCGGCGGACGGCACCCCCTCCGGTCCGGGTGCGCCGGTGCCCGGAGCGCCGACGCTCCGGGGGACGGTGGCTCCCGGGACCGCGCCCGCGCCGACGGTGCCGGGCGCGGTGCCCGAGGCCGTGCCCCGCGCCGCGGAGGCCGGGGCGAACGACGGCGGTCCACCGGCCGAGGCGCGCGCGCCCGGGTCCACGGGGGGCGTCGTCCCCCGCGGGACGCTCTCCGGTCGGGTCGGCGACGGCGGCGGCTCGTGGGACCCGCCGTGCGGCGGGGGCACCGGGGGCGTGCTCAACTCACGGCGCCCGTGTACTTCTCGCCCGGGCCCTCGCCCGGGGCGTCGGGGTAGACCGACGCCTCGCGGAACGCGAGCTGGAGCGAGCGCAGCCCGTCGCGGAGCGAGCGGGCGTGCTGGTTGCCGATGTCCGGAGCGCTCGCCGTGACGAGCGCGGCGAGCGCGTTGATGAGCTTGCGCGCCTCGTCGAGGTCGAGGTGGCCCTGCTCCTGCGCGTCCTCGGCCAGGCCGCACTTGACGGCCGCGGCGCTCATGAGGTGGACGGCCGCGGACGTGATGACCTCCACGGCGGCGACGTCGGCGATGTCGCGCACCGCGTCGGTGGCGGGGTCGGGCACGGCGGCGTTCTCGGTACTCATGGCGACCATCTTTCCATCCGGCGGCGGGCGTGGTGGCCCGGTGCGCGGGACGGGCGGCCGACGCGCCCCGAGCCGGGGACGACGTCGGCCGCCGCCCCGGCGAGGGGCGACGGCCGACGGGGTGCGACCGCCCCGCAGGGCGGCCACGACGGGGTCAGACGCGGACCGGCTCCGCGGCCGTCCCGGGCTGGCCGCCCTCGAGCGGGGCGTCCGCGGCGGCGAGGGCCGCGCGCAGGTCGCGACCCAGGTTCGCGTCGACGTACGTCCAGTACTGCACGGCGCGCTCGCGGATGTCCTCGCTGCGCACGGCGCCGACGTGCCCCGTGATCGTCTCGAGGAAGCGCGCGCGTGCCGCGTCGTCGAAGACCTCGCGGTAGAGCGTGCCCGCCTGGCCGAAGTCGTCGTCCTCCGGGTGCAGCGTCGCGGCGCTGCGCGTGAGCTCGCCGTCGGCCTCCCAGCCGGCGGACTCCGCCGCGCGGGCCGGGTCGGCGTGCGCGCCGCCCCGGCTGTTCGGCGCGTACACCGGCGTGGTCGCCGACGAGAACGAGTAGCGCATCGACCCGTCCTTCGCGTACGAGTGACCGCCCTCGGCCGCGGCGTGCGGCGCGTTCACCGGGAGCTGGGCGTGGTTCGTGCCCACGCGGTACCGGTGGGCGTCGGCGTAGGAGAAGATGCGCGCGAGCAGCATCTTGTCCGGGCTCGTCGCGATGCCGGGGACGAAGTTGCTCGGCGCGAACGTCGCCTGCTCGATCTGCGCGAAGTAGTTCTCCGGGTTGCGGTTCAGCTCCATGACGCCCACCTCGACCAGCGGGTAGTCGGCGTGCGGCCACACCTTCGTGAGGTCGAACGGGTTGAACCGGTAGGTCTTGGCGTCCTCGTACGGCATGATCTGGACCGAGAGCGTCCAGCGCGGGAAGTCGCCCGCCTCGATGTGCTCGTACAGGTCGCGGATGTGGTGGTCCGAGTCCGACCCGGCGAGCTGCGAGGCCTCGTCAGCGGTGAGGTTCTTGATGCCCTGCTGGGTCTTGAAGTGGTACTTGACCCAGAACCGCTCGCCCGCCGCGTTGATCCACTGGTAGGTGTGCGAGCCGAACCCGTCCATGTGGCGCCAGCTCGACGGGAGGCCGCGGTCGCCCATGAGCCAGGTCACCTGGTGCGCCGACTCGGGGGAGAGCGACCAGAAGTCCCACTGCATGTCGTTGTCGCGCAGGTTCGAGCCCGGCAGGCGCTTCTGCGACCGGATGAAGTCGGGGAACTTGATGCCGTCGCGCAGGAAGAACACGGGCGTGTTGTTGCCGACGAGGTCGTAGTTGCCCTCGGTCGTGTAGAACTTCAGCGCGAAGCCGCGGGGGTCGCGCCACGTGTCGGGGGAGCCCTGCTCGCCCGCGACGGAGGAGAAGCGCGCGAGCATCTCGGTGGTCGTGCCGGGCTGGAAGAGCGCCGCGCGCGTGTACGCGCTGACGTCGTTCGTCACCGTGAACGTCCCGAAGGCACCGCCGCCCTTGGCGTGCACGACGCGCTCCGGGACGCGCTCGCGGTTGAACTGGGCCAGCTTCTCGACGAGGTAGTGGTCGTGCAGGACGATCGGCCCGTCGGCACCGACGGTCTGGGCGTGGGCGTCCGACGCGACGGGCGCGCCGGCGTTCGTGGTGGTGAAGGGGGCGGTCATGGGTCTCCTTCCGTGGGCCGCGGTCGCGGCCCGTCTGGCGTTCTCATACCGGGATCTTCGTGAGAAAACGGGCGCGCTCCGGGTGCACGAGGCACGGGGAGCGGGCGGGGGCGGTCAGTCCGCGCAGTCGGGGCAGAGGCCCCAGAACGTCACCTCGGCGGTGTCGATCCGGAACCCCGACGTGCTGCTCGGCGTCAGGCAGGGGGCGTGACCGACGGTGCAGTCCACGTCGGCGACGGCGCCGCAGCCCCGGCACACGACGTGGTGGTGGTTGTCGTCGAGGCGGCGCTCGTACCGCGCAGGATGGCCCGCGGGCTCGATCCGGCGGACCAGGCCCTTGTCGGTGAGCGTGTGCAGGACGTCGTAGACCGCCTGGACCGAGACGGAGCCGAGCGACGCGCGCGCGGCGCGCAGGACGTCGTCGGCGTCGGCGTGCTGCTGGAGCTCGACCGCGTCGAGCACGGCCAACCGGGCCGCGGTGACGCGCAAGCCGTGCTCCCGGAGCTCGCCCTCGTGGCGGGCGCGTCGTGGCCCGTCGTCGAGGGTCGTCCCCGCGCCGGGCGTCGGTCCTGTCGTCATGGCACCACTCTAACCACGTAAACTGGAAGAGTTCCAATGATGGAGGCGATCAGGAGATCGCCGTCGGGCGGGTGCGAACATCCGGCCCGCCCTCTGCTATCCTTGATGGCTGACCGACTCGTGCGCGTCTCCTCGTCCGGCTTCCGGGCGACGGGAGGGGTGCGAGTGCGCAAGTGGATCTCATCCCACCCGGGTCTCGACCGCCGACGAACGTCGCGACAGAGGCCGGGTCCTGGTCCGGGACGCACCCTTCGGGGGCGTTCCGACGTGGTCGTCGCCCGGTGCGACGTCCCGACCTGATGGCCTCCGCCCTGCGCTCAGGGACGGAGGCCTTCTTCGTCCCGGGTGGTCTACCGACGACTTCCTAGGAGCATCACATCAGCGAGCCTCGCATCAACGATCGGATCCGCGTCCCCGAGGTCCGACTCATCGGTCCCGGCGGGGAGCAGGTCGGCGTCGTCCGCACCGAGGTTGCCCTGAGCCTTGCCCAGGACGCGGACCTCGACCTCGTCGAGGTCGCCCCGGACGCCCGGCCCCCCGTCGCCAAGCTCATGGACTTCGGCAAGTTCAAGTACGAGTCCGACATGAAGGCGCGTGAGGCGCGGCGCAACCAGGCGAACACGGTCCTCAAGGAGATCCGCTTCCGCCTGAAGATCGACCCGCACGACTACGGCACCAAGAAGGGCCACGTCGAGCGCTTCCTCGCCGCGGGCGACAAGGTCAAGGTCATGATCATGTTCCGTGGCCGTGAGCAGTCGCGCCCCGAGATGGGCGTCCGCCTGCTCCAGCGCCTCGCGGACGACGTCGCGGAGCTCGGTTTCGTGGAGTCGATGCCGAAGCAGGACGGCCGCAACATGACCATGGTGCTCGGCCCGGTGAAGAAGAAGGCCGACGCCAAGAGCGAGCAGCGCAAGCGGGCGCAGGAGGCCGAGCCCCGGCTGACGAAGTCCGCCCAGCGCGCCGCGGCGCGGACCGGCGACGGCGCGGAGCCCGGCGACCTCGACGCGCCCGAGGCCGTCGCGGTCACCGAGAGCACCGAGGCCCCTGCGGTCGAGACCGCTCCGGCCCCGGCCGAGGCGGCTGCCCCCGCCGAGGCTGCGGCCGCCGAGGCGCCCGCGCCGAAGGCCGCTCCCGCGCCGAAGGCCGCCGCACCGCGATCGGCGCCCGCGCCGCGTCCGGCCGCGGCACCGCGTCCCGCTGCCCGACCGGCTGCGGACTCGAAGCCCGCGGCGCCGCGCCCGGCCACCCCCCGTCCGGCACCGGCGGCGCCGTCCGCGCCGGCGTCCGGCGCCAAGCCGGCGGCCCCCAAGCCTGCCGCGCCCAAGCCGAGCGCCCCGCGCCCGGCGCCCAAGCCGGCACCGCGAGGCAAGGCCGGCTGACGGCCGGCAGCACAGACCGACCCTGCTCGGGGTCCGGGCCCACCGGCCAGGACCCGAACACGTCGGCCGCCGCGAGGCGGCTGACCGGACACAAGGAGAGACGGCAGTCATGCCGAAGAACAAGACGCACTCGGGTGCCAAGAAGCGCTTCCGCATCACGGGTACCGGCAAGGTCATGCGCGAGCAGGCCAACGCTCGACACCTGCTCGAGCACAAGGCCACCAAGCGCAAGCGCCGCCTCGCCCAGGACCAGGTGGTCTCGCCCGCCGACGTCAAGACCATCAAGAAGCTGCTCGGCAAGTGACCCGGCAGGTGGCGGGATCCGCCACCGACCGGCTCACCCCTGAGCCCCGAACTGCAAGGAGCATCACGTGGCACGCGTGAAGCGGGCGGTCAACGCCCAGAAGAAGCGCCGTACGACCCTCGAGCGCGCCAGCGGCTACCGCGGCCAGCGCTCGCGCCTCTACCGCAAGGCGAAGGAGCAGGTCACCCACTCCCTCGTCTACTCCTACCGTGACCGCAAGGCGCGCAAGGGCGACTTCCGCAAGCTGTGGATCCAGCGCATCAACGCGGCGTCGCGCGCGCAGGGCCTGACGTACAACCGCCTCATCCAGGGCCTCAAGGCCGCGGGTGTCGAGGTCGACCGTCGCCTGCTCGCCGAGCTCGCGGTCAACGACGTGGCCGCGTTCAACGCGCTGGTCCAGGTCGCGAAGGACGCGCTCCCCGAGGACGTCAACGCGCCGAAGGCCGCAGCCTGACCAGCACCTCACCAGGCCGCGCGTCGGCCCCGGACGCCCGGTCGGCGCCCGGTCCGCTCGACCCCACGCTGACGAACCCTCGCAGCGACCGGGTCAAGGCGGTCCGAGCGCTGGCCGGGCGTCCGGCGCGTTCGCGGCACGGACAGCTCCTCGTGGAGGGCCCCCAGGGCGTGCGCGAGGCCGTGCGGCTCGCGCCCGACCGGGTCCGCGACGTCTACGTGACGCCGACGGCGGGCGAGCGCTACCCCGAGATCGTCGGGGACGCCCGCGCGGCGGGCCTGCACGTCCACGTCGCGACGGCCGAGGTGCTGACCGCGATGAGCGCCGACGCGCAGGGCGTGCTCGCCGTCGTCCGCGCGCACGAGCCGACGCTCGGGGACGTCGTGGCCACGCTCGCCGGGCCCGGCCGCGAGCGGCCCGCCCTCGTCGCGGTGCTGGCGACGGTGCGCGACCCGGGGAACGCCGGGACCGTGATCCGGGCCGCCGACGCGGCCGGCGCGGACGCGGTCGTGCTCGCGGGCGAGAGCGTGGACGTGCACAACCCCAAGGTCGTCCGCTCGACCGCGGGATCGTTGTTCCACCTTCCCGTCGTCACGGGCGTGAGCCTCGCGGACGCGGTGGCCGCGCTGCGCGATGCCGGGCTCACGGTGCTCGCCGCCGACGGCGCGGGCGACCTGGATCTGGACGACCTCCTCGACGTGGCCGGGCCCGCGGGCGCGGGGGCGCTCGACGACGGACAGCGGCGCGTCGACCTCGCGGCCCCGACCGCCTGGGTCTTCGGGAACGAGGCCTGGGGCCTGCCCGAGCGGGACCGGGAGCTCGCCGACGCGGTCGTGCGCGTCCCGATCCGTGGGCTCGCCGAGTCGCTCAACCTCGCGACCGCCGCGACGGTGTGCCTCTACGCCTCGAGCCGGGCGCACCGGCCTGCCCGGCGTCCGGCCGCGGCGGGAGGGGCCGGCGCGTGAGCCTGTTCGCCGCGCTCCGCCCGAGCACCGCCGCGCTCGACCATCTCGCGCTCGCGCTCTCGGGCGCGCAGGCCCAGGAGGCGCGCCGGCCCGACGGCGCCCCGCTGGTGCGCTGGACCCCGCCCGAGATGTGGCACGTGACCGTCTCGTTCTTCGGGTCGGTCCCGGACGGGGCGGTGCCCGACCTCGCTGCCGCGCTCGCGCCGGTGGCGCACGAGACGCCGCCGCCGTCGCTGCGCCTGCGCGGTGCGGGGGTCTTCGACCGGCGTGTGCTGTGGGTCGGCGTCGGGGGGCTCGACGCGGACGCGCTCCCCGGCCTGAGCGTGGCCGTGGCCGAGGCGGCCCGCGAGGTCGGCGTCGGCGTCGACCGGCGACCGCGGCAGCGCGCCCACCTCACCGTGGCGCGCGCCGCCGCCGGGGCCCGGCAGGCTCGACGTCGCGCGCACGCGCGGCGCTCGGGGGGAGGCCTCGCGGACCTCGCCGCCGGTGACCCGCTCGCCGGTCCGGCCGCGGCGCTGTCCGTCTACGCGGGCCCCGACTGGACCGCGCACGAGCTCCTGCTGCTCGAGTCGACGTCCGGCGACCTGCCGGGTGACACGTCGGGCCGGCGGGTGTACCGCACGGTCGAGACCTTCCCGCTGGCGGGGGTGGCCGCGCGCGGCTGACGACCGCGTCGCGGGGAGGGCGACGAGAGCCCCGCACGGGCACGGCCCGGCGCGCGCACGACGGCTGTGCGAGGATGGCGGCCATGAACATGCACGGTGGTCGTCGATTTCCCGGGCCCGTCACGGGCCCGCGCGACTGACGCGTGCACACCTCCCGCCTGAGGCGGGACGGACCGGGCCCGGACGGGCGCCCTAGAATGACCGCGACGCGCGCACCAGCGCGCGCCTGCGCGCGCCGCGTGCGTCGCGCCCCGCGAGGCGGCACCCGTCCAGGCCACCATCGAGGTTCCTGACCTGGTCGTCGCCCGCTCCCGCAGTCCCGCCCTCGCCAGGAAGGCACGCATGTCCAGCCCTGACGCCGACGTCGTCACCCCCGTCACGGGGGACGGCGGCCCGGACACCCCGACCGCACCCTCTCCGCTCGACGCCGACGCGCTCCAGCGCGCGCTCGACGCCGCCCTCGCCGCGATCGCCGGGGCCGGCGACCTCGACGCGCTCAAGCTCGTGCGCACCGAGCACACGGGCGACCGCAGCGCGCTCGCGCTCGCGAACCGCCAGATCGGCTCGCTCGCGCCCGCGGACAAGAAGACCGCCGGCAAGCTCCTCGGCCCGCTCCGCGGCCGCGTGAACCAGGCGCTCGCCGCGCGCCAGGCCGAGCTCGAGGCCGAGCGCGACGAGCGCGTGCTCGTCGAGGAGGCGGTGGACGTCACGCTCCCGGTCGACCGCGTGCCCGCCGGCGCGCGCCACCCCCTGGAGACGCTGCAGGAGCGCGTCGCCGACTTCTTCGTCGGGCTCGGCTGGGAGATCGCCGAGGGCCCCGAGGTCGAGGCGGAGTGGTTCAACTTCGACGCCCTGAACTTCGGCGTCGACCACCCGGCGCGGCAGATGCAGGACACGTTCTACGTGGCGGGGCTGGACGAGGGACCGGACGGTCCGTACGCCCCGTCGAACCTCGTGCTGCGCACGCACACGTCGCCCGTGCAGGCGCGCTCGCTCCTGGAGCGCGGTGTGCCGCTGTACGTCGCGTGCCCGGGCAAGACGTTCCGCACCGACGCGCTCGACGCCACCCACACGCCCGTCTTCCACCAGGTCGAGGGACTGGCGATCGACGAGGGCCTGACGATGGCGAACCTGCTGGGGACGCTGGACGCGTTCGCGCGCGCCATGTTCGGCCCCGAGGCGCGCACGCGCCTGCGGCCGAGCTACTTCCCGTTCACCGAGCCGAGCGCCGAGATGGACCTGTGGTTCCCGCAGAAGAAGGGCGGGCCCGGCTGGATCGAGTGGGGCGGCTGCGGCATGGTCAACCCGAACGTGCTGCGGTCCGTCGGGGTCGACCCCGACGTCTACTCGGGCTTCGCGTTCGGCATGGGCATCGAGCGCACGCTCATGCTGCGCCACGGGATCGCGGACATGCACGACATGGTGGAGGGCGACGTGCGCTTCTCCGCCCAGTTCGGAACGGAGATCTGATGCCCTACGTCGCCATCGACTGGCTGGGCGACCACGTCGACCTGCCTGAGGGGCTCACCGCCGAGCGGCTCGCCGCCGACCTCGTCCGGGTCGGCCTGGAGGAGGAGGCGATCCACGGCGCCGCCGTGACGGGTCCCCTCGTCGTCGGGCGCGTCCTCGCGATGACGCCCGAGCCGCAGAAGAACGGCAAGACGATCAACTGGTGCCTGGTCGACGTCGGACCGGAGCACAACGCCGCCGAGATCACGGGCGTCGACCCCGCCGACGTCCCGGCGGGCGGTGCGCGGGGGATCGTGTGCGGGGCGCACAACTTCGCGCCGGGCGACCTCGTCGTCGTCGCGCTGCCGGGCTCCGTCCTGCCCGGTCCGTTCCCCATCGCGAGCCGCAAGACCTACGGGCACGTGTCCGACGGCATGATCTGCTCGCAGCGCGAGCTCGGGCTCGGCGAGGACCACGACGGCATCATCGTGCTGCCGCGGCTCGGCTACGCGGCCGAGGACCTGACCCCGGGGCAGGACGCGGTCGCGCTGCTCGGCCTCGGCGACGAGGTGCTCGAGATCAACGTGACGCCCGACCGCGGGTACGCGTTCTCCTACCGCGGCGTCGCGCGCGAGTTCTCGCACTCGACGGGGGCGCGCTTCACGGACCCGGGCCTGCCCGGCTCCCTGCCCACGCCCCCGCCCGCGGCGACGCCCGACGGCTTCCCCGTCGAGGTGGACGACGCGGCGCCGATCCACGGCGTCGTGGGGTGCGACCGCTTCGTCACGCGCGTCGTGCGGGGGATCGACCCCGCGGCGCAGACCCCCGCGTGGATGCAGCGCCGCCTCACGGCGTCCGGCATGCGGCCGATCTCGCTCGCGGTCGACGTGACGAACTACGTGATGCTCGACCTCGGGCAGCCGCTGCACGCGTACGACCTCGAGCAGGTCGCGGCGCCGATCGTCGTGCGTCGCGCCGCGCCGGGCGAGCGCCTGGTGACCCTCGACGACGTGGACCGCGCCCTCGACCCCGAGGACCTGCTCATCACGGACAGCCCTGGAGACGTGCGCGGCTCGCGCGTGCTCGGGCTCGCCGGGGTCATGGGCGGGGCGTCCTCCGAGGTCGGCCCGACGACGACGGCCGTGCTGGTCGAGGCCGCGCACTTCGACCAGGTGACGGTCGCGCGCACGTCGCGCCGCCACAAGCTGTCGAGCGAGGCCGCGAAGCGGTTCGAGCGCGGCGTCGACCCGCTGCTGCCCGCGGTCGCGGCGCAGCGTGTGGTCGACCTCCTCGTCCGGCTCGGCGGCGGCACGGCCGACCCGGCGGTGGGCGACCTCGACCGGGTCGTCGCCCCCGCCGCGATCCGCCTCCCGGTCGGCGAGGCCGAGCGCCTCGTCGGCGTGCCGTACACGCTGGAGCAGGTCGTCGGGACGCTCGGCGCGATCGGGTGCACGGTCGAGGCGGACGACGCGGACGCCACCGGCGTGCTCGTGGTGACCCCGCCGTCGTGGCGACCCGACCTCACCGAGCCCTCCGAGCTCGTGGAAGAGGTCGCGCGTCTCGTCGGGTACGACGAGATCCCGTCCCTGCTGCCGGCCGCGCCCGGCGGTCGCGGGCTCACGCGCGAGCAGCGCGTGCGGCGCTCGGTCGCCCGGGCGCTCGCGGAGGACGGCTTCGTCGAGACGCTGAGCTACCCGTTCGTCGGGGACGCGGAGCTCGACGCGCTGCGCCTGCCCGCGGACGACGAGCGCCGCCGGGCGCTGCGCCTGCTCAACCCGCTCGCCGACGACCGGCCGCTGATGCGCACCGACCTCCTCAGCACGCTGCTCGAGACGGCGCGCCGCAACGTCGGCCGCGGGCTGGGCGACGTCGCGCTGTTCGAGGTGGGTCTGGTGACGCACCCGCGCGCGGGTGCTCCTGCGGCGCCCGCGCTGCCGGGCGGCGTCCGGCCGTCCGACGACCGGCTCGCCGCGATCGACGCGTCGCTCCCGGCGCAGCCGCGCCACGTGGCGGGCGTCCTCGTCGGCCGCCGCGAGCGCGCCGGCTGGTGGGGAGCCGGCCGCGCCGCGGACTGGACCGACGCGCTGGCGGCGGCCCGGCTCGTGGTGGAGCGCGCCGGCCTGCACGTGGGTGCGGACGTGTCCGTGGTGGCCGACACCGCGCGCGCCCCGTTCCACCCGGGCCGCTGCGCGCGCCTGGAGCTCGCGGACGGGACCGTGGTCGGGCACGCGGGCGAGCTGCACCCCAAGGTGCTCGAGAACCTCGGCCTGCCCGCGCGCGCGGTGGCGTTCGAGGTCGACCTGTCCGCGGTCGTCGCCGGTTCGTCGGACGCGCCCGTGCAGGCGACGCCCGTCTCGGGCTTCCCGGCCGCCAAGGAGGACCTCGCGTTCGTGGTGGACGCCGGCGTGACCGCCCAGGCGTTGCGCGACGCGATCGTCGACGGCGCCGGGGACCTGGTCGAGGACGTCGCGCTGTTCGACGTCTTCACCGGCGAGCAGGTCGGTGCCGGGCGCAAGTCGCTGGCGTTCTCGCTGCGGCTGCGCGCGGCCGACCGCACGCTCACCGCGGACGACGTCGCGCGCGTCCGCGAGGGTGCCGTGACGGCCGCGCGCGAGCGCGTGGGCGCGGAGCTGCGGGCGTGAGCGTGCACGCGGCGGGTGCCGTCGCGCCCGCCCGGACGGCGCTCGTCACCGGCGCGTCGCGTGGCATCGGTCGCGCGATCGCGGTCGGCCTCGCCGCCGCCGGTCTCGACGTCGCGCTCCTCGCGCGCGACGCCGACCGGCTCGCGGGCGTGGCCGACGAGATCGGCGCCCTGACCGTCGGCGGTGCGGGGCGCGCGGTCGTGGTCACGGCGGACGTCACGGACGCCGCGGCGGTCGCGGCGGCCGTGGGCGCGGCACAGGACGCGCTCGGGAGCGTCGACCTGCTCGTCAACAACGCGGGGCGCGTCGACGCCGAGGTGCCGCTCTGGGAGGCGGACCCCGACGAGTGGTGGTCGGTCGTCGAGACCAACGTGCGCGGGCCGTTCCTCCTCGCGCGCGCCGTCGTCCCGGGGATGCTCGCGCGCGGCGGGGGTCGCGTCGTCGACCTGAACAGCGGCGCGGGCTCGCACGACATGGACGGCGCGAGCGCGTACAACGCGAGCAAGACCGCGCTCCTGCGGCTCGGCGCGAACCTGCACCGGTCCGGGTTCGCGCGCGGCCTGCGGACCTTCGAGGTCTCGCCGGGCGTCGTCCAGACCGACATGACGGCGTCGATGGTCATGCACGAGGGCCGCACCGAGTGGACCCCGGTGGAGCGCACGGTCGAGATGGTCGTCGCGATCGCGCGCGGCGAGCTCGACGCGTTCTCGGGGGCGTTCGTGCGCGTGACGCACGACTCCCCGGCGTCGTTGCGCGCCGCGGCCGAGGAGGCCCTGGGCCGCGGGTCCTCCCTGCCCGGCCCCGACGCGCGGCGCCTGCGGGTCACGCGCTGGGGCGCGGACGACCCGATGCCGGGAGAGCTGCCGAGCCGCTGACGTCCCGCGGCGTGGCCGCGACCACCCGGCGCGTCGCGGACCCGCCCGCACCGACCCGCAGCGCCGCCCGACCCCTCCGGTCGGGCGGCGCTCGTGCGTCCGCGGGCGACGCCTGCGTGGGCACCGCGGGCGGGGGAGATCACCCGGCATCTGGTTGAAACTTCACTCACTCATCGGGGATGCTGTCCTGGACACCTGACCAAGTACCGGGCGGACACCGACGTCGCGGCTCGACGACGCGTGGGAGCGACGGATGACGACGGCACGCCCTGTCCGGCAGTGGAACGGCCTCACCGTTCCCGAGGCCGGCACCTACACCCTCGACGAGGCGCACAAGCGCATCGGGTTCACCGGGATGCACATGATGGTCTCGCCCGTCCGGGGCGAGTTCACCCGGGCGCGCGCCACGATCCTCGTCGGCGAGGACCCGCTCGCCTCGGCGGTGTCCGCGACGATCGAGACCGCGAGCCTCACGACGCACCACGAGGAGCGCGACGCGCACCTACGCAGCGCCGACTTCCTCGACGTCGACGCGTACCCGACGATCGAGTTCCGCAGCACCGCGGTCACGTGGCAGGGCGAGCAGCAGGACCAGATCCTCGCGTGGGCGCGACTGCGGAACCGTTCGCCCGAGCGCGCCGAGCTCGCGCCGGAGCGGGTGCAGCCCCGGACGGCGCAGGCCGGGCGGTTCCTCGTCGAGGGACTGCTCACCGTCCGCGGCGTCACGCACCGGACCGTGCTGTCGATGCAGTACGGCGGCGCGCGCCGCGACCCCTACGGCCGCGACATCTTCGGCTTCCACGCCGCGGGCGAGATCGACCGCGAGAGCTTCGGTCTCGTGTGGAACGTGCTGCTCGAGACGGGCGGGTTCCTCGTCGGCAAGAAGATCGGCCTCGAGATCGCGGGGGAGGCCCTGCACCAGGCCTGACGTCCGGTCCGTCAGGGCGCGTCGCGCGCGACGGCCCCGCGGGCGACCCAGACGTGCCACACACCGCGCTCCGGGTGGACGTGCTCGAAGGCGACGCGGCCGCCGTCCTCGTGCGTGACGACGCCGGCGAGCACGACGCGGCGCCCCCGGCGGTCGACGGTCGTCCAGCGGGCGGGGACCGGAGGGAGCAGCGGCGTCGCGGGGGAGCGCGGCGCGGGTCGGCGGGCGGGTCG